>CAITQQ010000073.1 GCA_903894575.1 uncultured bacterium | reverse complement strand
ACAGTGTGAATGTGCAGCGATACAAAGGTCTTGGAGAAATGAATGCAAGCCAGCTTTGGGATACCACCATGAATCCTGGTTCCAGAACACTCAAAAGGGTAAGCATTGAAAGTGCAGCAGAGGCCGACAGGGTATTCAGCATGCTCATGGGAGACGAAGTAGGACCCAGAAGGGAATTTATTGAATCACACGCGAAATACGCAAAACTAGATATTTAATCATCTTTACTAACAATTAAAACAATCAACATGGCAAACGAAAACATGCTCACAGCCTACAATGTCAAAACAAAAGAAAAAAATGTACCTATGCAAGATGCAGTAGTCAGCAAGACTGCAAAAGGTGGATACATTGCCAAAGGACATGATGGCAAGGGCAACAAACTTACAGCGCTGCTTGGTGAAGCAAAAGCACTTGCTGCCATCAAAGCAGGAACAGCAAAACAGGATTGGTAGTATTCAACTGCACATATTCTTCAAGACAGGCCCCTGGCCTGTCTTTTTTATTTGGTCTTGTATTGGTTTTTTTGCAACCATCCCCTCACCTTTTCCCTGTGGTCTCCCTGTAAAATGATTTCTCCATCCTTGGCAGATCCACCTGTACCACACTGATTTTTTAACTGCTTCCCTAATGTGGCCATATCTTCTTCAGTACCGACAAAACCGGTGATCAGGGTAACCGTTTTCCCTGCACGGTGTTTGGTTTCAAGAGTGATTCTTAACAGCTGTTGTTGCGGAGGCAAGGTTTGAACCGGTGCCTCATCTTCGTCCATCTTAAAATCAGGATTGGTGCTGTACACCAAAGAAGATCCATTGTCCTTTTTCTTGCTCATGTTCTTTCGTTTAGTGGCTAAACCCGAATGGGATGCTTCATTCATGCTTTTGGGCATTTATGCCCAATCATATCCTGGATGAAGATAAAATGAAATGAAGTAATTTTGCAGGATGGAAAATAAAAAATGTATCCTCGTGATCATGGACGGATGGGGCCATGGTGCGGTTGAAAATAGTGATGTCATCAAACATGCCCATGTACCATTTGTATCTTCCCTATACAGCCAGTACCCGAACTCAACACTGGTCACCTGTGGTGAGCCTGTTGGTTTGCCAGATGGCCAAATGGGAAACAGCGAGGTTGGGCACCTTAACCTGGGAGCAGGAAGGATTGTTTACCAGGAACTGCAGAGAATCAATGTGGCCATTCGAACAGGTGAATTTCAACAGAATCAAACCTTGCTGAATGCCATTCATTATGCCAAAAAGAACAATAAAAAACTGCACCTAATAGGACTGGTCAGTGATGGTGGGGTTCATTCTCACACTTCACACCTGAGGGCTATCACAGACCTTTGCAAGGCCGAAGGATTGTCTTCTGTATACATCCATGCCTTTACTGATGGCCGCGACACCGACCCCAAGAGTGGTCTTGGATTTGTTGCAGCCCTGGAAGCGCACTTAAAAGGTTCGGCAGGTAAAATAGCATCGGTCATTGGAAGGTATTATGCCATGGACCGTGACAAGCGTTGGGAAAGGGTCAAGCTTGCCTACGATGCCATGGTCAATGGACAGGGTACTATGGCAACCTCCGCAACAGATGCCATTCAATCTGCCTATGCGGAAAACACCACAGATGAGTTCATCAAGCCCATCATCATCACTGGTGAAGACAATCAACCCCTTGCCACCATTGCGGCAGATGACGCTGTGATATGCTTCAATTTCAGGACCGATAGGTGCCGTGAGATCACAGAGGTGTTGACCCAAAAAGACTTCCCTGAATTGGGCATGCACAAACTCGCCTTGGAGTACACTACCATGACCGAGTATGACAGCACGTTCAACAATGTGGATGTCATCTTCAGGAATGATAACCTTACCCATACCCTTGGGGAAGTATTGGCAACGCATGGCAAGACCCAGATCAGGATTGCCGAGACAGAAAAATATCCGCATGTCACTTTCTTTTTCAGCGGTGGCCGGGAACTTCCTTTTGATGGGGAAAAAAGAATCATGGCAGCCTCTCCCAAAGTAGCCACCTATGACCTTCAGCCCGAAATGAGTGCACATGAATTGACTGATAAAATTGTTCCCGAAATAAAAGCAAAAACTGCCGACTTCATTTGTCTCAATTATGCAAATGCTGACATGGTTGGACATACAGGCGTTTGGGCAGCGGCTGTGAAAGCTGTTGAAACAGTAGATGCCTGTGTCAAACAGGTGGTGGAAGCAGCACTTGAAAATGATTATACTGTATTCCTCACTGCAGACCACGGCAATGCAGACTTCATGAAAAATGAGGATGGAAGCCCCAACACCGCTCATACACTGAACCCTGTTCCACTTTTTATCATTGACAAAGATTGGAAAGGAACTCTAAAGCCTGGTAAACTCGGCGATATTGCTCCCACCATTCTTCATTTCATGGGCTTGCCCATTCCAGCAGAAATGACCGGAGATGTATTGGTAGACCAATGATGAATTTTAAAAAATTGGGTAGCCTGTTGTTGCCAAAAATGAGCATCATGAAAGTTTTCTATGCTGCCACATTGGTGATGCTGATATTTTGTATGTTCTCCACAACACAGGCCCAGCAATCAAAAGACAGCACCCTTGAAAAGGAGCTGAGTGAAATTGTTGTTTCTGGAAATAAATTCGCAGAGAAGAAAAAAAACATCGTTCAGAAAATAGACATTATTTCTTCATCCTATATCAAGAATGCCAATGCACAAAACATGGGCGACCTGTTGATGTCTACAGGCAATGTCTTTGCTCAGAAAAGCCAGCAGGGAGGAAGCAGCCCTGTGATCAGGGGTTTCGAAGCCAGTCGCGTTTTATTTGTTGTTGATGGGGTTCGCATGAACAACCTCATTTACAGGTCTGGGCATCTGCAAAACGTCATCACTGTTGATCAAAACATATTGGAAAGTGTTGAATTGCTGCAGGGGCCTTCTTCAACCCTGTTCGGGAGTGATGCATTGGGTGGTGCCGTTCACATGATCAGCAAACAACCTGTTTTATCCAAAGAGAACAAAAAAACAAAAATCAGTTCTAATTTTTTCAGCCGCTTTTCATCCGCAAACGCAGAAAAAACAGTCCATGCTGACCTGAGCGTTGGCTGGGAAAAAATCGGACTGTTGACCAGTGTTACCCGTAGCAGTTTTGGTGATTCAAAAATAGGAAAGAGAGACATGAAGGGATTTGAAGGGTTTGGCACCAGACCATATTACATCCAACCGTTCAATGGCATGACAGGTGATACCATCATTAAAAACAGCAATGATCGTATACAAAGGTTTTCCGGATATACACAAACCGACTTCACACAAAAATTGTTGTACAAACCCAATGCCAATATCTCCCATGGATTGAACATCCAATATTCAACCAGTTCAGATGTGCCCAGGTATGATCGCCTTCAAGACACCCGTGCTGGTCTGCTGCGATTTGCATCCTGGTATTATGGTCCACAAAAAAGATCCCTGTTCGCTTATAATTTTTCTGCCAACAACATCAAGGGCTTTTTCAAGGAATACAATGCAACGCTGAGTTATCAATCGATTGAAGAAAGCAGAATAACAAGGGAGTACAAACGATATGACCGCTTTGAGAAAAGGGTTGAACAGGTTGGTGTTGGTGGTCTCACGATAGATGCCAGAAAAAAATTAAAGCAAGACGAAATCACTGCTGGCATTGACCTGCAGTTGAATGATCTGCTTTCCACAGCAAGCAGAACGAATTTGTTGACGAATGCCATCGCTCCACTCGATAGCAGGTATCCCGATGGCAAAAACAGGATGAACAATTTCGCCCTGTACACCCAACACATCCACAAGTTCAAGGGACAAAAATGGATCCTGAATGAGGGTCTGCGGATTCAATACATTGCACTGAAGTCGAACATCATCAACAATTCGTTTTTCGCCCTTCCGGTTACGAATATTGTACAAAAAAACACTGCCATCACTGGAAACATAGGATTGGTGCATATGCCATCAACAAAGACAAGAATCAAATTTGGATATGCCTCTGGCTTCAGGGCACCCAACATAGATGACCTTGCTAAAATTTTTGAGTCAAGCACGGCAGCAAAACAAGTGGTTGTCCCCAATGCCAACCTGAAACCTGAATTCACCCATGGTTTTGATGCAGAGATGGTAACGGCGCTGGGAAAAGCAGTTGAATTCGAGGTTGGAGCATTTTATACCGATTTCACGAATGCCATCGTCAAGGCACCATTCAAGTTGAATGGAAAAGATTCGATCAACTACAATGGCGTACAATCTCAGGTGCTGGCCAGCCAAAATGCAAACCAAGCCTATATCCTTGGTGGCAATGTCAGGCTTTCTGTAAAAGCGGGGAAAAATTGGAAGTTCAATTCAACCTTTAATTTCACAAAGGGCAGGTTCAAGACAGATGCCACCAAATTCAGTCTGGTCTATCAATTGCAATCCAATGGCAACTATGCACTGGTTCAATCCAAGGTGAGTACCAAGCCGCTTGATCATATCCCGCCTTCATTTGGGAAAATGAGCATTGGATATGACAACCAGAAGCTGTATGCATCATTGACCCTGCTGTTCAACGGTTGGAAAAAACTGGACCAATACAATGCTGATGGCGAAGACAATGCCCAATACGCCACTGCCAAAGGAACACCCTCTTGGCAAACCCTGAACCTGAAAACAGGTCTCCAGTTCAACCAACGAGTGGGCATTCACGCGGCAGTTGAAAACATCTTTGACCTCAATTACCGGTATTTTGCCTCGGGGTTTTCAGCCCCTGGTAGGAACTGGATCATCAGCCTAAGGCTTGAGCTGTAAATCAATCGATTGGTATTATCAACAAAAGAATCTCCCAAAGCAGCAACTCTTGATGTAAAATTGTCTTAATTTCAGAGAACAATTATTGATTCTCATGACAGAAGAGGAGCTGCTTCAAGGTTGTCTGAAAAATGATGCTACTGCACAGCAAGAACTGTATCAACGCTACAGTCCAAAAATGCTTTCCGTATGCTATCGTTATGCTAAAAACCGAGAAGACGCAGAGGACATGTTGCAAGAAGGATTCATCAAGGTTTTCAGCCAAATCACCAAGTTCGAAAACCGCGGGTCACTGGAAGGATGGATACTTCGCATCATTGTTCATACCTGCATCAACCACCTCAAGAAGAATAAGAAATTCAACGACAATGTTGACCTTGCTTATGCTGGGAATATGGTCATCAGAGAGGATTATATTCCAAGCATCATCCAGGCGAAACAAATAGTTGAGACCATCAGAACATTGCCCATTGGATACAGAACGGTTTTGAATCTCTATGCCATTGAAGGGTATTCCCACAAGGAAATCGGACAATTGCTGGACATCGAGGAAAGCACAAGCCGTTCACAATATACCAGGGCAAAAAGCATGTTGGAAGAAATCCTTTTGAAAAAGAGAATCATCCAGCAATCAAAGGAAAAGAAAAAATGGTTTTCTCCCGTCAGGATCGTTTGACAGGAATAGACCAGCAGATACCAGTGAACATGAGACGAGAAACAACAGATGAATTTGAAGACCTGCTGAAGGAAAGAGCGGACCAATACTTGCTCTATCCCTCTGACCGTGTATGGAACAATATCCAAAAGGAATTGCATCCAAACAGAGCGCTCAGGTATGGCTTGCTGGTTTTGTTTCTATTCCTCGGTACCACCACAGCAATCGTGGTCAACAAGGAGAAAGCTTCTTATGCGATTTCTCCTCTGGGTCACGTTGCGGCAAAGTTTATTGAGAGGGATTTGATTGCGGAATCAAGCAATTATTACAACGCTACCAATGCATCAGTTGTAACAAATGGAAAATACAATACTTTTCAAAACAACCATGACAACAATGGAATGTCTGCTCTAGCTGAGTTGGCCTCTGAAGGACAAAAAGACCTGACTGTTCAACTGCCCAAGCAATTGAAAAATATTGAACCAATTTTAATGCCTGATGTCAACAAGCTTCCGGAGATTGATCAACCCAAAGAGGACAAGAAGAGCTCTATAGGTTCAGCGATTGAAACAGTGATGGAGCAAGCCAAAAAGATAAAGAAAAACGCAAGCTGGCAGATTTATGCAACCCCAACCATGGGATACAGGAGACTGAACGGGGAAGCGTCAAGATCAATCTATCAATACAGTGTTTTTTCACTGAGTACCAATGCAACTTTTGCAAGGAATGTCAAAGATGCAGTTTCCCACAAACCAGGAATGGGCTTTGAAATTGGAACAGCCATGTTCTATCCACTTTCCAAGAAATTGAACTTCAAAGCAGGTCTTCAGGCCAATTACAACCATTATCAGATAGAGGCATTCAGTGCTGTTCCAGAAATCGCCAATTATGGCATGAACAACTATGGGTTTGGCAGCTATCCGATCAGTGCTGTTTCGTTTTACAGGAACAACGGCGGCTACTCTCCCGCCATCCTCCGCAACGAACACTATATGTTATCAATACCCGTTGGAATCGACTATGAAGTTGCAGGAACGAGAAAACTGAATTTTTCTGTTGCCTCTACCATACAACCAACCTATGTCTTTGCCAATTACTCTTATCTCCTTTCTACAGATTTGAAACATTATGCCAAAGAGCCCACACTCAACAGGAGATGGAACATGAATGCTGCGATCGAGGCCAATCTCAACATGGAAAAGGGCGGCTTCAAATGGAGCATTGCACCACAATTCCGTTATCAAATGCTCTCCAGCTTCAAATCAAAATATCCCATCAAGGAAAACCTGATGGATTTTGGCATCAAGGTTGGCGTCATCAAAACAATAAAATAGTTCAATCTTCAACAGCTTCGTAATTTTGACTGATGATGCTGACAAGAAGATTCATTTTCCCATTGTTGTTGCTATTTTTCACTGCATGCAGTCATTCAACTGAAGAGAAAACCCATTTTCCGATCACAGCATTTCTTGTAGAAGAGCTGGCAGAAATTGACTCTCTGCCCATAGCCATCATCCTCACCAGAGAAAACAATGGCAAGTCTGATACTGCTGTAGTGGATAAAAAGAAATTCAGGGCCCTGGCCATGCAATTGATTGGCATTGATTTTCAGGAAAATAAACTCAAAAATAAATATCAGGAACTTGTGCTGGAAGATGCCGCCTTGGGCAATATTTCAATTGGTTATACCACTGAGGATGAAGACCTCCCCATCAGAAAAATTGAACTCAACATTGATGCCGGTGCTAATAAAATAAAAAGCATTTTTGCAGAAAGACAGGAAGATGAGGACGGGAAACTGCTGATCAGAAAAATACTTTGGACATCCGCTACTGAATTGATGGTGAATACAAGTTACTACAAGGAAGGACAACTGTTGAACAACCTCACAGAAAGGTACAACTGGGCCATTGGCAATTGAGTATGGAACAATTTGATTTTACCACCATCCAGAAAACATTGCCGAATGCACCCGGTATCTATAAATACTACGGTGCCCAGCAGAATCTCCTATACATAGGAAAAGCAAAAAACATCAGAAAGCGTGTCAGTTCATACTTTACCAAAAGCAACCACTCTTTCAAAACAAATGAACTCGTCAAGCAAATTCGGCATATTGAATTTACCATCGTTCAATCAGAGCATGATGCGTTGTTGCTGGAGAATGCACTGATCAAGGAGTTCAAACCAAGGTATAATATAGAACTCAAGGATGACAAGACCTATCCTTTCATCGTCATCAAAAAAGAAGATTTCCCCAGGGTATTCCTGACCAGAAGAAAAATAAACGATGGGTCTGAGTATATTGGGCCCTTTACCACTGCTGCTAAGGTGCGTGATCTGCTGGAGTTTATCAAACAACATATACCCCTGAGGACCTGCAGCCTGAATCTTTCAGACAACAACATTAAAAAAGGGAAATACAAAGTTTGCCTGGAATATCATTTGGGCAATTGCAAGGGCCCTTGCGTAGGATTGCAGCAGGCTGATGCGTATGCCATGGGAGTGGATCAAATTCGGCATGTGATGAAAGGGAACCTCAGTGGAATCATTGCGCAATACAAAAAAGAACAGCAAGCCTATGTAGCCGATCTGGCCTTTGAGAAAGCCGACATGATGCAACAGAAAATCAATTCCCTCAGGAATTACAGGTCTTCATCCATTGTGGTGAGTCCTCGCCTGGGAGACCTTGATGTTTTTGCCATGGCCAAGACCGATGATCAAATCATTGTAAGCTTTCTAGCAGTAAGGAATGGAACAATCACCAATTCAGGAACCAATGCATTCAGGCTGAAGATTGAAGAAGAGGAGGCGGAAATTCTTTCACAAGCCATCATTTATTTTCAAACCCTATACAGCAGTGATGCAAAAGAGCTGGTGATACCAGTCAACATTGAATTTGGTTTTGAAAACTATCAACTGACCATCCCAAAATCGGGAGAAAAGAAAAAACTCCTGGAGATGGCGCAAACCAATGCAGACTATCTCATTGCAGAGATCAACAGGAAGAAAAGACTTCACCTGGCAGAGAACGAATATGTCAACGAAGCGCTACTACCCAATGTGAAGGAAGCCCTTTCGCTCAATCAGCTGCCTACCCACATAGAATGTTTTGACAATTCCAATTTCCAGGGGGCCTACCCTGTTTCTGCCATGGTTTGTTTTAAGGATGGACTGCCCAGCAAAAAAGACTACAGACATTTCAATGTTGAAACCGTTGAAGGCATCAATGATTTTGCCACCATGAAAGAAGCCGTAGGAAGGCGTTATAAGCGCCTTATTGAAGAGAAAGCACCATTGCCTCAGCTTGTGATCATCGACGGAGGCAAAGGGCAACTGGGTTCTGCCATGGCAGCCATTCATGAATTGGGCTTATCAGGTAAAATGACTTTGGTAGGATTGGCGAAAAATGTTGAAGAACTTTTTTTTGCAGGAGACCAGGAATCCCTGAAACTGGAATACAACAGCGATGTATTGAAATTCATCAGAAGTATTCGGGATGAGGTACACCGGTATGGCATCACCTTTCACAGGCAGAAAAGAAGCAAGGGGACTTTTAAAAACGAGTTAGAGGGGATAAACGGTATTGGTAAAAAAACTGCCTATGAGCTGCTGAACCGCTTCAGGTCGGTCAAGAAAATCAGTTCAGCCACAATGGAGGAATTGACTGAACTTGTTGGCAGTAAAAAAGCGACCTTGATTACCAGGCATTTCAGTAAATAAAAATGGGCTGTACGTACAGCCCATTTTTAAAAGAATTAGATCAGGATCAGAAAGACCAGAGGTCTTGCTCAAAATTGAAGATCTTGTTCTTGATATTTTCACCTTCGAGCAATTTCATGATATCATCCTTGATGTACTGCTTGATAAACATGTCGTAAGGATTCTCGATGGAAGACTTTACAATATAGCTGGCAAAATAACGGCTTTCGAAAAGTTCTTCCCAACTCATTCTGGCTCCAAAATTCTTGCCATTGTATACTTCGTAAACAGACAATACCGGACGAAGGTCTGGATAGTATACCCAGAAAATGGGGGATTCACCCAATACATTGCCTTGATCATCTGTAAATGTCTTAATGGGAGCAATACCTAAAATTCTGGTAACCATCCTTGAAGATTCCTTGTCAAAAACCCACTCTTCTTTTACACGGAATTTCATGATGTCATCAGGATTGAACTCCTTGCAAACCAAAGAGTCTTTCATGATTCCCTTTGAACCGGTAGGATCTTTTGCCCAATCAATTACCTGAACAGAATCACATCTCCCTGAAATAACCTCACCTACTTTGGCAACAGTCATTGGCGTTGTAAAACGATCATCAACATTGGGATCAAATGCAGTTACATCTCCTTTTTTAATGGCACGCAGCAGTATGCTGATGAAACGTTGATTTCCGTTATCGTCTTCGGCCTTGTAACGGAAAGGCAGGTTCATTTTTTCGCGGATGTCAATTTCCCTCCAAACGCGCTCGCGGTACCAGGCATCATCCTCACGGATATGCTCATACGGCAATGGAGTTCGGCTTTTTACAAGATTCCTGTCAACTGCAGCATCAGAACGCAGTGACATCCGCACAGAATCAAATGCAAATGGATCCTTGGGTGGTGGTGGCGGAGCAGGCTTTACAGTGTCAACAGGCATGGTTGTAACACTGGCGTCAAGCACCTGTGTATTTGCCACTGGCTTTTTAGCGGCAGGTTTTGCCACAGTCTTTTTAGCAGGAGCCTTTGTAGCCTTTTTTGCCTGTGCTTCAACGCCTTGAACGGCAAGGAGAGAAGACAAACAAACCAAAAGGAAGCCTTTAAATGAGGATATTTTCATTTTCTTCTGTTTTCTGCTTTATTTAAGAATGTATGTTATGCTTGTAGGCAATACACGTGATTTTCCACCTGGATCCTTGACAACAATATCTGTAATGGCCACCAGTGATCCAGGTTTCAAACGTCCTACCAATCCCGCAGCATCTCCAGTCCACCTGGATCCACGGTTATCGAGTTGGACAAAATCACCACCTGTTCCTGCTGCGCCAATCTTATAACTTACGACTTCAAAAGGAGCATCAAATTCTGCATCCTGCAACTTCGCAATTACACCGCCCATGGCCTTGAATGAAGCAGATGGAACATTGCCTGGTTTAAGGTTACCAACATTTGCCACAGGATCGGGGAGCTGTTTCACACGGAAAGTAACCTTACCTGCAGATTTTCCTTCAACCAAAACTGTAATGGTATGCTCACCAAACATTCCTTGACCAGGCTTGACGGTGTATTTATTCCCACCAACCTTTGAAATGCTTCCACCGCTGAATTGGGCCGAAACTTTTTCACTTCCTGCACCAGCAGTGATGGTAACGGGATTGTCAACTCCAATGTAGAGCACATTCATCTTGTCAGGAGATACGGCAATACCCGAAGGAGAACCAACTGTATAATCTATTTTCTTTGAAATCGTTTTGTTTTCACCAGTATTGGGATCAACGAAACTCACACTAACATTCATGCTCCTGGAACCTGATCCACCAACATTGAATTTCTTCTCTGCTACACCATTGGCATTGACCTGAATGCTTGCTCCATCGATGTTTACGACAGGCTTCACATTTGAGTTGAAAGCGCCAAGACCAGCGGTAACAATCATTTCCTCGCCGGGCATCAGGTAAGTAGAATTTGTTCCAACCAATGGCTCGAACTTGTCCATGATCAACTTCACTGCACCTACTTGGTTGATACAAAAAGTAGCTGCCAGGTTCTCTGAATTTTTGATGTCATTTTGAAACTTACTGAGGATCGTCAAAGACGCAATGGTTGGCGTCATGTGAAAATAATTGTTGACCCAGTCCTTTACCTTGTCGCCAGTAGAAACATTGCCTGCGGCAGATTTTGGAATTTCAAGGCTCAATGGAAGCTTTGATCCGATTTGGGCAGCCATCTCAGGATCTACTGCCAGCAACTTTTTCTTGAAGCTTTCTAATGAAGAATACAATGGCTTACCATTCCCTTTGGTGTCGAAATACCTGGTTGATGCATCAATATTGTCTTCCCGGAAAGAACCATTGGTTGGATCCAGGTCAGACTCCTCTTTCAATGCCTGCTTGTATTTTTCCAAAATACCATAGGCCTCATCAGCAATGGCTTTTACTTGATCAGCCTTGGGCTTCCATATTCCAGCTTTTTCAGCAGATTTTGGATCTTTAAGCATTTCGCCAAGGCTGGTATAAATACCACTTGTGGAAGTGGCCAAAACATTGTTCGACTCCCTCAGGCTATTGTCTACCACCTTGAAAGCATTAAGGATTTCAGCAGACACATTCAAAGCCAGCAGTGCAGTCAACACCAAATACATGATGTTGATCATTTTCTGCCTCGGTTCTTTAGGTAGTGACATATAGATAAATGAGTTTAAAGATTAGAATTCAGGTGAACTGGCAATTAACCACGGCCTTGCATGGCTGCAAGCATGTTACCATAAACGCTGTTCAGGCTGCCGAGGTTCTTGGCAAGCAATGCAATCTGCTCCTGTGTTTTCATGGCATCATTTACGCTGCCTTGCATGGCCTGGCTGGCCTTGATCAGGTTGTCATAGAAAGCATTCATGGCCTTGATGTGGTTGCCTGAATCCTGCAATTCCAACTCATACATTTTATTCAATGAACCGAGGTTCTTGGTCAGTGTCTGTACTTGCTCATGGAAGGCTTTTGAGCCCTCAGCAGCTGTATTGAAATGCTGAACGGAACCAGCTGCATTGGCATAAGCATCTTTCATGATGGTAAGGGCAGCAGTTGCCTCTTTGGTTTTTCCTGCAAACTCAGACGTTGCCGCAGCAACATCACCCATAGAAGCCATGCCCTGAACGGTTGAATTGAATTTTGAAAAATTACCATTCAACTTGGTGAGTTGATCGGTATCCAGGTATTTTTCAATGGTCTCTTTCAGCAAATCAGCGCCGGGAGTGGCACTGGCACCACCAGTTGCAACAGCCACTTCAGGAGTAACTGGTTTTTTCATCTCCAACCATGCATACACAAGGAAAATTACAGCCTCTGTCAACAAACCGACAGTAAGCATGATATCAGCAAATGATTTATGGAGGATTTTTGCCCAGGCGCCAAAAATTACTACAGCGGCACCTACGCTAACAAAAATGTTTACATATTTCTCGAACGTTGAGGAGGAGTTGGATGATGACATAAAATGAATTTTTATTGAAGTAAGTTTTGGAATAAGGAGTTTAGCGTTTTGTCTGCATTGGAGGAAGATCAATTACACAACGGAAGCCCAAATAGGATTTGGTTGTATCCTGGTATTCATAGTTCCTTGTTGAATTTTGAAGGAAAAAACCGATGTCCTTCCAACTACCGCCACGCACCACTTTTCTTTTCATCCTGGGCGGATCATTGTCTTTAGCATTCCACCTGATATCAGGGTTCATGTCATGCTGGAAATTGTATGCCCCTTCATAATAGAGGGAGGAGGTCCACTCAGCAACATTACCTGCCATATTGTATAAACCAAAATCATTGGGCCAATAGGCGTCTGCCCTTACGGTATACATTCCACCATCTTCTGGATAGTTGCCGCGGCCTGGTTTGAAATTCGCTAACAAACATCCTTTCTTGTTCCGGAGGTATGGACCACCCCAAGGGAAAGGAACTTGAGAGCGACCACCACGGGCAGCATATTCCCATTCTGCCTCTGTTGGAAGCCTGAAATCGGATTCAGTCATGCGTTTTGACCTTTCCAAAAATGAATTGAGGTATTGTGTTCTCCACTCTGTGAAAGCTGTTGCCTGCTTCCAGCTTACACCCACTACTGGGTAAGCGCCATAAGCTGGATGGGAGAAATATTTTTTAGCATGTGGCTCATTGTATGAGTAAGAAAAATCGCGGATCCAAACCAAGGTGTCCGGATAAATGGGAGTGTCTTTTTTCACTACAAAGGTAGACCTGGGCTTGTCAGCATTTTCCCTTTGGGCCGCTTCTTTGTAATCCAACCACTCAGAATGGTAAATGAATTTCTTGGCATCAATTTCCTTTCTGCCATTGATCCTGTTGTCTGGCGTTACAATCAATGCGCTCAACTGCTCTTGAATCTTAGGATCTGTCCACTTGATGGTTCTCACTTTGGCCCAGTCAATAATACTGGTTCCATCAGGAGAATTTTTCTTGAAATTCAAGATAGTTCCTGCGATGGAATCCCTTACCCACAAAACAAACTGGCGGTATTCATCATTGGTGATCTCTGTTGCATCCATCCAGAATCCATTGATGGATACCTGCTTGTTTCTTGCAGTGAATGCATAGCTGATGTCTTCGTCAGAAGGACCCATGTGAAAGGTGCCTGAAGGGACATAAATCATGCCAGGAGGCTTTGGCATTATGTATTTTCCTCCCAAGGAAACACCGTGCAACTGGCCGTCACCAACGGGTCCGCCTGATTTGCCAGATTTCCCGCACCCGGTCATGAACAGTCCGAGTGACAACAATCCCATTACATACAGAAAATTGCCTTTCATCTTTATTGCTGGTTTTGTGAGCATATCAACAAATATATATTAAAAAAAGGTACCAATTTTTAACCTAACCCCTTAATAATCTAAATTTTAACAAGCCGGAAACATCCGGCCATAATCGTCAAAAACGGATATTTACCGGGCATATTGCCTTTTAAACCCTATCTTTTTGTTAAGACAAGGCCCAAGGCCTCCTCGAGGCTTGTCAATGGCAGGCTGCAAGCATAGTTCCGGCAAATGAAAATACGGGTTTCAAGGTCTGACAGCCGGCCTTCCATCAAAGGATATCCCATTGATGCCTCCGATGCAGCCATGAATACCTTGTTGGGAACAAAATGGGACAGCAATGCCTTGCTCATGGACAAGGCCTGGGGGCCAAGCACAAGGATTTCGTGGGTGCCCTGGGTAAATTCCAGAAGCAAATTGGACCAGATGCCATAAGAGGTGGGATACTTCACTGCTGTATCCTTGACCGTTTCCAGCATCATTTCCGCCCTTTTCCTCCATTCCTGCTGATCAAACAGCAGTCCCAACCGGTGAAGATTCCAGGCCATGATTGAATTTCCACTGGGGATGGCACCGTCATAAAGGTCTTTTTTCCTGACCAGGATGTCTGCCTGAAAATTGGGGGTATAGTAGAAAAACAGCTGGTCTTCATCACTGAAACTATCGATGGCATAGTGCATCAGCACTCTGGCCTTTTCAAGATAACCCAGTTCTCCAGTAGGTTCGTACAGAAAAAGCAGTGCCTGGATGAGATAAGCCACATCATCTAAAAATGCAGGAAATTTTGATATTCCCGCTTTGTGTGTATGCAAGAGCTGACCATTTGTTTTGTTCTCAAAACTGCTCAACAAAAATGCCATGTTTTGGGCTGCAATGGCAATCCAATCCTCTCTGCCAAATGCTTGTCCTGCCTTGGAGAGGGCTTGATTGAGCAGTGCATTCCACCCCAAAATAATTTTGTCATCTGTAGCCGGTCTCACCCTTTTGCTGCGGCAAGCCATCAGTTTTTCCTTGGATACTGTCAACAGGTTAAAAGCTTCCTCTTCGGAAACTCCAATATCCTTTGCCCATTGCTGAATGCTTTTTTGCATGTGCAGGATATTCACGTCTTCCCAGTTTCCATTTTCGGTAACATCATACAATGCTGCTATTGCTGCGGCATCCTCTCCAAGAATTTGCTCAAACTCCTTTTTCCCCCAGGTATAAAACTTCCCCTCCTCCCCTTCACTGTCTGCATCCAATGCAGCATAAAACCCACCATTATCAGACTGCAATTCCCTTTGTATAAAACCAATGGTTTCCTCCGCAACCCTTTTGTACTCCTGGTCTGCGGTGAGTTGAAATGCTTCAGCCAACACCAGGAGCAGCAAGGCATTGTCATATGCCATCTTCTCAAAATGAGGTGCCAGCCATTGTGCATCGGTGGAATACCGGCAAAACCCTCCCCCAAGCTGGTCATAAATGCCACCCCTCATCATTTTTTTCAGGCTCAGCGTTGCCTGTTCCAAAGCCTCTTTGTTGCCGGTGAAATGATGATACCGGAGAAGGTACTGAATGGTGTAGGTTTGGGGAAACTTGGGAGCATTGCCAAATCCACCCTCGATCTGGTCTGCTGCACCCATGATGTTGTTGAATATTTTCAGGGTTTGCTGTGGAGTAAACATTTCCTCCTGAGCAATCTCGAAGCCATTGTTGGATTTGAGGGTGTTCGACTTTTGCAAGTGCTCAATCAGGTTGTTGGCCTGCTCCTCAATGTCTGCCCTTCTTTTTTGATAGGCCCCATGGATCTGGACCAGCAACTCCTTCCATGAGATCCTGTTGTGCATGCTTTGGGGAGGAAAATAGGTGCCTCCATAAAATGGCCTGCCATCGCTTGTCAGGAACATGTTCAGGGGCCATCCGCCGTTGCCGCTCGTGGCTTGCAGGGCATCCATAAAAAAATGATCCAGGTCTGGCCTTTCCTCCCTGTCGATCTTGATGCACACAAAATACTGGTTCATCAAGGCTGCCGTTTGGATGTCTTCAAAGCTCTCCCGCTCCATGACGTGGCACCAATGGCAGGCTGCATAACCAATGCTCACAAGAATTGGCTTGTCTTCCTGTTTGGCCCGCTGCAGTGCCTCATCACCCCAGGCATACCAGTCAACAGGATTATGGGCATGCTGCAGCAAATAAGGACTGGTTTCGTTGATGAGACGGTTGGTATGGTTCATAAAAAAGAACCCCGGAATTCCGGGGCTGTATTATTGCGTTAATAAGATTATTTGGCTTTCTTCCGCTCTGTAAGAAACTTCTCGAGTGCTGCCACCATTGAAGGCACTTGATGGTCTGGTGCCTTGATTTGCAGGTTGAGACCAGCTTCTTCAATGGCCTTTGAGGTATTGCTTCCAAATGCCCCAATGAAAGTTCCATTTTGGGTGAATCCAGGAAAATTTTCCAAAAGACTTTTCACACCACTGGGAGTGAAAAAACAGATCACATCAAAATCATGTGCAGAAATCCTGGACTTGATGTCGCAACTGATTGTCCTGTACATGTAAGGATTCACAAACTCGCATTGGTGATTTTTCAACCAGCCCACGATTTCATTGTCCTGTTGGTTCTCGGAGCAGGGATAAATGAATTTCTCATTTTCCTTGTGCTTGTTGATGGCATCAAATAGCCCTTTGTTCGTTCCGTCAGCACTGAAGAAAACCTTGCGCTTTCTGTACAGGATGAACTTCTGAAGGTAGAGGGCAACAGACTCACTGATGCAAAAATATTTGGTGTCAGGAGAAACCGTAACCTTCATTTCCTCACAAAGGCGGAAGAAATGATCAATGGCATTTTTGCTCGTGAGAATAACAGCAGAATAGCCGGCAATGTCAATTTTTTGTTTCCTGAAATCTTTGGATGGGATGGCCTCCAGTTGAATAAAAGGCATGAATTCCATTTCTACACTGTGCTTGGCAGCCAATTCGAAATAGGGCGATTTGATGGATTCGGGTCTGGGTTGGGTGATGAGAATCCGTTTGACAGCCTTCTTTTCACCTTCCGATTTCTTTCCGTTTTTGACCATGGCTTGCGCTGATATTATGCAAAATTATAAAAAATTGGTGTATTTACGCTGCAGCATTTTAACTTACAAGTAGCCTCCCATTAAAAACTCGAAATTTTTCGAGATGAATTTCAGCACTACGGCCGATGGGAGAATTTCAAGGGAGATGACAGCCAGAAGAAAATTGAATATGCCCAATCTGGCCTGTTTGGAAAAAACCTGGAATCCTCTGATCAATCGAATAAGAAAAATAATACCCAGCAAAAACAGGCAGAACCTAAAGATGAAAAAGCCTGAACCTGGTTCAAGAAAAGCCATCAGGAATGAAGCGACCAACATCAATATACCTGCAATCTTGTTGTTGAGAAATACGATGAAAACATACCCATCAAAGGATTCTCTCAAATTGAATATCCATCCCATGAACTGCAGGAACAGGTATTTAAATAAATAAACAATGAGCAGGAAAACAAGTATCAATCCCATTGATTGCCAACGTTCTATCCCAGTAAAAATCTGGTTTCCCCGCAACCCAAAAAAAACAAAAACGGTTCCAGACAGGACAAACAAAAGGTTCATCAGCAACGCTGCAAGCGGCGTTTGTGTCATTTGGTCTTTTGACTGTCTGTAAACAAACCCTTCATTGGCAAATACCCGAAGTACTTTTTGAATGTAACTACTGAAAAATGCATTGATCAAAGCAAGAAACAAAAACAGCAAAGCAAAGCTGTAAAACATCCACTCCGGGTGTGGCGGATTTCTTTTGGAAATAAACTGCCCGGAAGCCTGGGCATTGGCCTTGTAAAATTCAACTTTAGCGATGTATGTGGAAACAAATTTGCCATAAAACCCTTTGGTCTGGATGAGTTCAATACTGTTGAGCTCTGCGGCATCAATGGTGCGGTGGTTGAGGATGAATGCTTTTTTTACAGAGTCGGCAATCAGGCTATCGATGTTGGCAGAAATCAATTCAGGAACGACAACATCTGACTGCTGGGCAGATGCAGGTGACATGCCCAATAGGCAAAAGATAAACATGAGATGTTTGAACCTGTACATATTGCATTGCAAAATTAGTTCATTGGATCAACTAAAACAGACTAACAAATCCAAAATGAATTTTAGACTCCCGAAAATTAAAAGGAAGCTCCTTGTTTTTCCCCGCCGCATAGGCTAAATTGAAGAGGCCGGCCTTGGTTTCCAAAGCAAGCCCAACCCCCACTCCTGCATATTTTCCTTGCACATTTCCTTGAATGGATTTTCGGCCCAGATGGGCAGCATCAAGAAAGGAAAACAAATAGGATGAGCTGCCAATCAGGTAGCGGTACTCAACTGTTGCAATGGCATATTCACTGGCATAAAAACTTTCCTCGTCAAATCCCCTTAATGTTTTTATGCCCCCCAGTTGGAAAAGTTCATTGAGAAAGAGTTTTTTTCCATTGATCCAGCCAGTCTGTAAGCCAGCACGAATGGTGGCATTTTGCCCTAGTGGGATGAATTGATCAACCCTCATGTTCATCCGAAACTGGGAGCTAGAAAGGGTCATGGTATCATAGAGCCCTGCAAAATCAAATGCATTGTTGAACTGATCCTTTTTCAGGCTGGCTATGGAATTGTTTTTCAACAGCTTTCTGATTCCCCCAGAAAAGGTGAGGCCAAGGTCCATGCCTTTACGGGGATTGAACCGGTAATCTGTTCCATTGTATTGAAATTCAGCACCAATATTGGTAGTGCGCAGGTCTAAAAATGCCGGTAGCTTTTTCGTTCGCTTGATGAAGTTGGTGTCCACCTCAATCAGGTTGCTTGCATACTGCTGAATAAAGAGTTTTGCCAGCTGCTTTTTGTTGACTTCATATTGAAGCCCAAGCCTTGTTTGGATGTTGATGAAAGAGGAATCCTTCTTCAGCAAATTGAACTTAACATCAATGCCAGCATTGCTCTTGAACATATAGGGCTTTTGAAATCCAATCTGCAACCGGGGTGATTTTACCTGCAGTTGTTGCCAGCTGAGCATGAAATTTTCTCCGGCACCAAAGGTATTTTTGAGGTCCAGATCTGCCTCCCCGGTGAGCAACATTTTTCCTCCCAATTGTTGGTTGGAAGGCATGAGGCCTGCCAGCAAGTTAAACCGGCTGCTTCGCTGAGGCTCCAGATAAAGGTTGACGGTGGCTCCTGTACCCAACAGCCCAAGATCCCAGGGCCTTGACTCTTTTACAAAACCCAATGACAACAACCGGCCGGACAAAGCATCCAAATTGCTTTTCCTATAAATTTCTCCACCACCGAGGGCAAGGTATTGTTGTAAAAATGCTTTCTTGATAAATTGTTTCCCTTCAACATGAAGGCTGTCGATGCGATACAAAGGTCCTTTGATGGCCCGCAGCCTTGCACAAAGCTCATTCCCCTTGAAATAACTGCTGTCAAGCTGAATAGCCGCAAAGGGATAGCCATTTTCCTCAAAATTCCGGAGCATGTTTTCTTTGAGTGAGGCGATGGAAGCCATATTCAACAGCTCACCAGGAAGGGGTTGGAGAGCATTGCGGTTCATGCTTCCATCAACAAGGATGGAGCTGTCTAACAACAATGCTCCCCACTTGTATTGGTCTCCTAAAAAAATCCAGGCCTTTGTAAGATTTTTCTCAACAATTATGCTGTCCACTGAAATGGCCAGATAGCCTTTGCTTTGAAGACTTTCAACGATGGATCTTTTCAAAAAAAGAGTGATGGCTTCTTTTGTAGAGAAATCAGCAGGAATGCTGACAAGTTCGGACAAAGCTGCATTACCTTTGTCTTTACAGTTCAATTCAAGCCGATGCTTTTCCTGGGCCACTGTTGAAAAAAGGCAGCAGAAAAAGATGAGGATGAAAAATGAAATGGAGCGTTGCACGTTCACAAATCTACACAGCTTCTTCTAATCAAGATCAAATGGCAGGCATTTACATCCATATCCCCTTTTGCAGAAAAGCCTGCCATTACTGCAACTTTCATTTTTCAACCTCATTGGGAAGGGCAGACAGCATGGTGGAGGCCATCAGCGCAGAAATCAACCTGCGGGCACATGAAATGAAGGAGGACATACAAACCATCTATTTTGGCGGTGGTACTCCATCAATTTTACTTCCTTCTCAGATTGCCCAACTCTTGGATACGATCAACAGCAACTACCGTGTTGCACATGCGCCAGAAATCACCCTGGAAGCCAATCCTGACGATATCACAGCTGAGAAAGCCAAGGCCTGGAAACAAATGGGCATCAACCGATTCAGCATTGGCGTGCAATCCTTTGCTAATGAAAACCTGCTATGGATGAACAGGGCTCATGATGCCCGCCAGTCAATAGATTGCATCAACATCATCCGGAAGGCAGGGTTTGAGAATTTCAGCATCGATTTGATTTATGGAACGCCAGGACAGACCCAGCAAGGCTGGATCAAAGACCTTGAAAAAGCCATTGAATTGAAAATACCCCACCTCTCATGTTATGCCCTTACCGTAGAGGAAGGAACGGCACTGCACCACATGATTGGCAGTGGTAAAAAAGAAAAAATCAGTGCAGATGAACAGGCCGAAAGATTTGAGGCATTGGTTCAACTGAGTTCCACTGCGGGATACATCCATTATGAAATCTCCAATCTTTCACTACCAGGAAAAGAAAGCAAACACAACAGTGCCTATTGGGAAGGCCAGCCCTATCTGGGTTTCGGGCCGTCCGCACACTCCTTTAGCGGAACAAAAAGAAGCTGGAACATCGCAGACAACCTGAAATACATCCAATCCATCGAAGCAGGAATCCTGCCCTCTGAAGAAGAAACATTGCGGGAAATAGACCAACTGAATGAGTACATCATGACTTCCCTGCGGTCGATCAAAGGGATGCAAAAAGAAATCATCAAAACAAGGTGGGGCATGGATAAACTAGAGATCATGACCAAAGAAATAGAACAGTTCATCAGCTCAGGAAAAATAATTGCAACAGAGAACACTTGGTTATTATCGGGAGAAGGAAAGTTTCTTGCAGACGGAATTGCTTCCTCTCTTTTCTTCCTGGAAGATTGATCAAATCAAAACCGCCTCAATTTTTTCAAAGGCTTTGATCGGATCTTCTGCCTCCCAGAGGATCTTATACATCCCAGTGGCAATAGGCATATCTGCCCTTACCTTTTCATTCAATGCAGCAATGCATTTGGAAGCAGGATAACCTTCCGCAACCATTTGCATGGCCAGCTTTGTAGCTTCAACACTGTATCCCTTGCCAATCATGTTTCCAAAAGACCGGTTCCTGCTGAAAAGCGAATAGCAAGTTACCAAGAGATCTCCCAAATAAACGGAGGAAGAATAATTGACACAGGAAGAAACTTCACCTGAAATCGCCCTTAAAAAACGGGACATCTCGCCAGCGGCATTGGCCACCAAGACACTCTGAAAATTATCACCGTACCCCAATCCATGGGCTATGCCTGCACCCATGGCATAAATATTTTTGAGCACAGCGGCATACTGAACACCAATAACATCCTCGCTCAATACAGTATTGATGTAGGATGTCTTGAAACAAGCTGCAATGGATGCTGTCACCTCAGGATTGATGCCTGCAAATGTGAGGTAGGAAAGCTTTTCACCAGCCACCTCTTCCGCATGACAGGGCCCCATGATGGTGACATAATTGGCAGGATTAAAGCCCTCTATGCCGGCAAGATGCTCATTCAGGAGCATGTTCTGCGAAGGCAACATTCCCTTGACTGCTGAGATGATCTTCACTCCTTTGAGCACCTGTGAAAGATGAGGTGTGATATATCCTTCTGCGTATGCGGAGGGTACGGCAATGACCACTGCATTTGCTTTTTCATACACTTGTGCAGGATCAGTGGTGATCTCAAGTTGCTGGCTATTGAAATATACAGAACTCAGGTACTTCGGATTGTGATGCCTTGCCCGGATATGTTCGGCCAGCTTTTCTGAACGGACGCACCATATCACATCGTGATGGTTGTCAGTAAGAATCTTGACCAATGCTGTTCCCCAGCTACCACTACCGATTACGCCTATATTCATTTTGGTGGTTCCTAATGATTTATTTCTTAACCTCAAACAATTCTTCCTTCTTCACCACCTTTACTTTCATGCCTGTACGCAACGTCTTGCTGACAACAGAATATGGCCCGACAATCACTTCGTCACCTTCTTTGATGCCATCAAGAATTTCAATGTTGTTGATGTCTTGAATGGCAGTTTTGACTTTTACCCTTTTCACTGTTCCGTCTTTCTGAAGAACAAACACCACTTCATCCAGGGCATCTATATCCTTGACTGTCACTTCAGGACCTGCAGTTTCTTCAGGAGGGCCAGCCTTCTTTTCTTTTTTCACTTCTTTTCCAACTGCAGCGGTATCGGACCTGTCGCGGGTGGTTACTGCATTGATAGGAACAGAAATGACATTGGCATGGGTGTTGGTCTGGATATCAGCATTGGCACTCATCCCCGGACGAAACGGAAAACTCTTGGGCTTTGAAGGATCAACCAAGTCAGCATAAGAAGCAGGAATCAACCTGATCCTGACCTCATAATTTGTAACATCGGATGATGAAGTGGAAACAGCTCCACCTGTACCGCGGCTGGTACTGGAGATTTGCGTCACCACACCTTTGAATTTTCTTTTGTTGTAGGCATCCACTTCAACCAGGGCAGTATCGCCAATGGTTACTTTGGGGATATCATTCTCCCCTACGTCTACCCTTACTTCAATCACACGCATGTCTGCAATGCGCATCATTTCAGTACCGGCCATCATGGAGTTACCCACCACGCGCTCTCCTTTTT
>CAITQQ010000072.1 GCA_903894575.1 uncultured bacterium | reverse complement strand
TTCCATGATTTCTCTGAATTCCTCACCAAAATGAAAGTAGGTGACAGTGCCGTATGTTACCAGTTTTTTGACACCTTGCAAAAAGGGTCACAGTATGGTGTGCCTCCCTATATGAAAAAAGGTGACAAACAACAAATGACCATCAAGATCCTTGCTGTTTTCAAAAACAAGGATGGCAAAGCCTCTCGTGATTTCGCTGTTGACGATTACAAGGCTGAAATCGATCGCTACAAGGTCAAGGAAATGGCTGCCATTGAAAAGTACCTTTCTTTGAAAAGCATCAAAGCTGACAAGGTAAACAACAGTGTATATGTTCAAATCGAGCAACAGGGTACAGGCAAGCAGGCAGATTCTGGTCAACTGGTTGGAGTAAAATACAATGGCTATAGTTTCGAGGGCAAATATTTTGATTCAAACATCGATAGCACAAAACAATTCTCACCCCATGGTTTGGATACTTTCTTCTTTGTTGCAAAACAGGAAGGTGCTATTCAGGGAATGCTTGAGGGAATCACCGTTTTCAAAAAAGGTGGAAAAGGAAAAATGTTCATTCCTTCCAGCATGGCTTACGGCCCACAGGGTAGCCCTCCAGCCATCGAGCCCAACCAAAACCTTATTTTCGATATCGAAGTTGTTGAAGTGAAGGATCTGCCAAAAGCACCACAAGGTGCCATGCCCCCTCCACCACCTCCATCTGGTGGTAAATAAACTGAAAAAGGAGCACATCAAGTGCTCCTTTTTTTATGCCCTTTTGATCTGTTCGACGATTTTTACGACTTGAATCGCTTCTTTTGCATCATGTACCCGCAGCATGGATGAACCCTTCATCAAAGCCACTGTATTCAATACCGTTGTGCCATTCAGGGCTTCATCAGGGCTGATCTGAAGCAATTTATATATCATGGACTTTCTGGAAAACCCTGCTAAAACTGGTTGGCCGAGGGCAACAATTTTTTCAAAATCTTTGACCAGAGTATAATTGTGTTCCAAGGTTTTCCCGAAACCAAAACCTGGATCCAATATAATTTCCTTGATCCCAGCAAGCTGGCAAGTTTTAATTTTCTCTTTAAAAAACAGGAGCAGGTCTTCGGTTACATCATCATACTGAGGATTTTCCTGCATGGTTGCTGGCGTTCCCTGCATATGGGTACAAATAAACGGAACACCCAGGGATGCAACAATTGGAATCATCTGGAGATCCATGTCTCCTCCGCTGACATCATTCACAATATCGATACCATTTTCTACAGCAAATTGGGCAACTTCAGCATTGGTGGTATCAATCGAGCCCCAGACCCTGCTTTCATGATTGACAAGGTATTTGATTGCAGCACTGATTCTTTCAATTTCCACGGATGGAGCAATATCAATACTGCCTGGTTTGGTACTTTTACCTCCTATGTCAATGATATCAACACCAGCACTGATCAAGTCATCAATTCTCTTACAAATGGCAGGGTAGAGTGCTGTTCTGCTGGCCTCATAGAAAGAATCATCAGTACAATTCAGGACACCCATGACCAAAGGCTTGTCTGATTTTAGTATACGTCCTCTTGAATTAAGTTCAATCATGTTGTTTCCTTTG
>CAITQQ010000071.1 GCA_903894575.1 uncultured bacterium | reverse complement strand
TCACCAAACTGGCAGACGCCAATGTTGGTGGCAATTCAGACATGGCCACTCCATACCGTTATCTTGCCAAATACTATTTTGACAAGAAGGACGACGCCAACATGAACAAATACATCGATGCGGGATTGAAGATCTTCCCCAAGGATGACTACCTTCCTTTGTTGGCCATCGACCATGCCAGGGACAAGAATGACATGGCTTTTCTTTTGAAGAAATTTGAACAATTGTTGGCCATCAATCCGGAGTCTTTTGATTTGATTTTTGATTATGCCAGTGAACTGTTTGGAGAAACCCATGTTTCTGAGGCTTCTAAAAGACCCGCAGATTACACTGAAAGATGCAGCAAAATCGAAGGGCTTTACAACAAAGCCTTGGCCTTGAAGCCAGATTCTTACGAAACCATGTTGTCATTGGGCAAGCATTTTTATAACCAAATGCTCTTCATCGAAGAAGATTCTTATAAAGTAAAAGGAACCACACCTGAAGCGGTTAAGAAGAAAGCAGAATATACAGCTTTGATCAATGAAATGGTTGATAAAACCATCCCACAACTGGAAAAAGTTTTTAGTCATTATGATGGCATGGGCAAACTAAAAGTAGGAGAGCGTTCCAATATTAAGTCTGCCTGCTCATTGTTGAACTATTGCTACGACAAGAAAAAAGACAAAGCCAAAGCAGAGTTCTATCAAAAGAAATATGATGAGGCGGATAAAGCACATCAATAAAATAAAAGTAAACATCAAAAGAGAGAAGCCTAAAACTTCTCTCTTTTTTTAAATTCAATTTTATGTCACTTCACCTCGGAAGACAAACAGTTGAAAACATGATAGATCGTAGACCCAACGTCATGCTATCTTTCAAATACCAATTTATGCGCGTTTCTTTTTTTGCAATGGCAATCCTTTTGTTGCATTCCTGCCATGAGTCCGATCAATATACTAGTCCATTCATTGATCCTGTTTTGTACAATAAGACGGTGAAACAGCTCAACAAAGTGGTATTGGAAAATAATTTTCCGCCCATGATTGCTGCACGAAATTATGCCTATGCCAATCTTGCTGCTTATGAATGCATGGCGGAAGGAGATAACTCATTGAAATCATTGTCTGGACGCATCAAACATATGCCTGTCATGCCTTCACCGGAAAAGGATGCAACGATTGATTTTCATCTTTCTGCTTTACTTGCCTTTACCAAAGTGGGCAATGCAGTTACTTTTCCCGAAGGAAGTCTGATGCAGTATCATAACCAACTGTTAAAGATGGCAGACAGCATGGGCGTATCAGGATCGGTTCGAAAGGAAAGCCTCAAGTTTGCAGATGCAGTAGCTGATGCAGTATTGCGATGGAGCAAAGGCGACCATTATGCGGCCACACGTGGAGCATCAAGGTTTTCAGTGAATGATTCGGCAGGCAGATGGGTGCCTACACCTCCTATGTACGCCCAAGGACTTGAACCGCATTGGCGAAAAATCAGGCCCTTTGTATTAGATTCAGCATCACAGTGCAAGCCTGGGAGACCGCCTGTATTCGATCTTAAACCTGACGCCGTCTATTTCAAGTGCATGATGGAAGTCAAAACTACTGTCGATGGCTTGTCGAATGAGCAAAAGCATATTGCGGATTTTTGGGACGACAATCCCTTCAAGATGAATGTATCTGGTCACGTTCAATTTGCCACGAAAAAATTTTCACCCGCAGGACATTGGATGAATATTGTAGGTATTGCTGCTCATAAGGCAAAGGCAGATTTTGCTACTACGGTAGCCTCCTATACCCATACGGCGATTGCCATATTCGATGGCTTCATCAGCTGTTGGGATGAAAAATACAGAAGCAATTATGTTCGTCCTGAAACAATCATCAATGAAAAGGTTTCAGGCAACTGGCATCCCTACATTCAAACACCTCCTTTCCCTTCATATACCAGCGGGCATTCTACAATATCAGCTGCAGCTGCAGAGGTCATGACCCGTTTTTATGGTGATCAATTATCGTTTACTGATACCTCCTTGTTGGAATTTGGCATTGCCAACCGTGAGATCAAATCTTTCCGCCAGGCAGCTCAAGAAGCCAGTATTTCCAGACTATATGGAGGAATCCATTACCGATTTGATCTGGACTCAGGTAATGTTGCAGGGAAGAAAGTTGGAACATTAGTGATAGAGCATCTACTGCATTAGTATATCGGAAATATTAGTTCTAGTGTATATCTTTCCTCCTCAAAACAAACTCTTTTTTTAAATTCAATTTTATGTCACTTCACCTCGGAAGACAAACATTCGGAGACATTAAAAATGCGGGCAATGTGCTCACTGAAGAGCAGGTTTCTGCTTTGTTGGACGAATGGGTTCTGAATGACCGGCTGAAATTGCACATGGTGCAGGTAGGGGGTTTGATGGGAGCATGGGCAAAAAATGCGGAGGGACTTGATGACTCCGATGCCTGGAGATGGAAAATGGCAGGTTTACTACATGATGCAGATTGGGATCAATGGCCAGACCAGCATTGTAAAAAAATCATCGAGCACCTTGAATCCTTGAATATTGACCCTGAAATCATCCGGGCCATTGCCTCCCACGGACCCATTCATTTTGGTGTTGAGCCAGTTACCCGAATGGACAAAATGCTTTATGCTTTTGATGAACTATCTGGATTGATGCATGCTTATTCCCTGATGCGTCCCAATGGCTATGAAGGAATGGAGCGGAAAGGAGCCATGAAACGCATCAAGGAAAAGACTTTTGCTGCCAATGTGAGCAGGGAGGATATCCGCGATGCCTGCGACAGGGCCGAAGTCAGCCTGGAAACACTGGTTGATTTTATCATTGCTCACCAGGGGAGTTTCTAATAAACTATTCATCCTGATTGTTAATTAGAATCAGGATTTTATTTGATTACCAGCACGGCAGGAACGGGTCTTTGTCCATTGGGATCAGAAGGCTTGATGGTTTCTTTTCCATTGATCAGCATACAGGAACTGCCCCCACCATCTAGGTTCATGGCTTCAACACAACCCAGATCAACCAGAATTTTTGCCATTTGTGGAAGGGTAGCACCTTCAGCCAATCCTTTCATCCTTCCCTGAATGGCCAAAATGACCATGGTTCCATCCCTGGTATAGCCGATGGCCGTCCGGGGATGCTTATCTGCAATGGCTTTTCCGGCAAACTTCTTTTCCTCGTTGTTCGATATTTTTACCTGACCATCTTGTATAAGCACAGGGCCGCCACCAAAAGCATGTTTCACTTTCCATGGTTTCAAGCCCGATAAGCTGGGATGATTGAAGTTCAATTTTCTGATTGAATCAATCATCGGAGCATATGGCGTCTGCATAGCGTAGGGAACGGCCATACCAGAATCATTGTAATTGAAAGCAATGTCCATCTTTCCATTCTTGAAAATACCAAATGCACTGCCCAGGGTATGCATATAGGTTAATGTATCCCTGCCTTTTCTGGATACAGCAGGTGTATCAAATCCGACCATCTTGCTGTTTTGTACAATCAGGTTAACATTCCTGTTTTGTACAAATTCAAAAAAGGAGCAATTGACCACAACAAGAGGTTGATCATTCCGTGTAAAATATTGGCTGGGTGTCAGGCGTCTGCGTGAGGCAGTATCCACAAAAATACCTTTCGCGTGATATTTGGCTTTGATGGTTGCGACGTACATGATGGATGGTGAGCCGTCCAATAATTCATCAGACTTTAAAACTTTGATGCTCCTGGGAAGATTTCCAAACTCACTGGATACATCTTTCCAATTGGTTTGGCCATTGACAACAGAAGAGGACACCAATAATAGAATCATTAAATACCGGTATAGAAAGAGTGGAGATCCATAGCTGAATACCATCTTATTGATTCTGAACAAAATACTATTTAACATAATATAAATTATAAGTGAATAATATAAATATTTTGATGTTTAGGTTGTTGATATTTTAAATGAACAATCATCCAAAATATTTAAACTTTGAAGTAAATTGAGGGATAAAAATAAAGAATGATTCGTAGAGATTTCCTGAAAAATTCATTGCTAAGCTTACCAGTGATTTCATCGGTGACACCTGATACTATTCAAACATCCAAACCAACAAAACCCATCATTATTTCCACCTGGGATTTTGGGCGTGCTGCCAATGCTGAAGGTTGGAAAGTTTTAGCAGCCAATGGACGGGCTTTGGATGCCATTGAAAAAGGTGCACGCGTCACAGAAGCCGATGAAAGCAACAAAACTGTTGGATACGGTGGATATCCGGATCGTGACGGCCGAGTTACCCTTGATGCCTGCATCATGGACGAAAAAGGAAATTGTGGCTCTGTGATGTGTTTGGAGTATATCAAACATCCTATTTCTGTAGCCCGAATGGTCATGGAAAAGACCCCTCACGTAATCCTGGTTGGCGATGGTGCCCTGCAATTTGCCCTTGCCAATGGCTTTAAAAAAGAAAATTTGCTTACACCGGACAGCGAAGAAGCATGGAAAAACTGGCTGAAAAAAGCCAATTATGAGCCGGTGATGAACATCGAAAACAAACAATACCAGCAACAACCTGATACCGGCATGTTCCCTGGCAGCATCGACAACCATGATACCATTGGAATGCTGGCACTGGACGCACATGGAAATCTAAGTGGCGGATGCACTACCAGCGGGATGGCTTTCAAAATGCATGGTCGTGTTGGAGATTCTCCTGTGATTGGTGCCGGGCTTTTTGTAGATGGTGAAATCGGTGCGGCTACCTCTACTGGCGTTGGAGAAGAAGTCATCAGATGTGTTGGTTCTCATTTGGTTGTGGAATACATGCGTCAAGGAAATTCACCGAGAGAGGCCTGTAAAAAAGTTGTAGAAAGAATTGCCAAACGAGATCCTGAAAAGGCCAAGAAAATACAGATTGGCTTTCTTGCCATAGACAAAGAAGGCAATTACGGCGCTTATGCCCTTCAAAAAGGATTCTCTTATGCCGTGAAATCTGCCAACGAAGAGATCGTTATTCCAGGTGAAAGCTATTTTAACTGAGATGAAATTTGAATTAGAAGTCATAGCATTTGATGCAGTATCATGCAAGTTGGCAGCCGAAAATGGGGCCGACAGGATAGAACTTTGTGCCAATCCGCACGAAGGCGGCACTACCCCATCCTATGGAATGATGAAAGCTGCCAGGAAATCAACCCATATTCAGGTGTTTCCCATCATTCGGCCCCGCGGTGGAGACTTTTTGTATACAAAAGAAGAGTTTGAGGTCATGAAGGATGACATTAAAGCAGCGCAAGATATTGGATGTGAAGGAGTTGTAATTGGTATATTAAGCGATGATGGAACTATAGATATTGAGAGATGCCAAGAACTTGTCTCATTGGCTGGTTGCATGGAAGTAACTTTTCATCGTGCGTTCGATAGGGTAAAAGATCCTCTTTTATCACTTGAGCAAATCATTGCAATAGGTTGTAAAAGAATACTTTCGAGCGGTTTATTTCCAACTGCAATTGAGGGAAGTTCCGTGCTGAGAGCGCTTGTTACGCAGGCAGACGGAAGAATCAAGATCATGCCCGGTTCAGGCGTGAGGTCAAACAATATTGTTCAGCTTGCCAATGATACCGGAGCAATATGCTTCCATAGTTCTGCCCGAAAATCTCTGGATAGTCAAATGCAATACCTCAACAGTAACATGAAAGAAAACCTTGTTCAGGTTTCACTGGATGCAGATGAAGTATCGCTACTTAAATATAATCTTGCCACACACTTTCAATCAATGCATTGATATGCTATCAAAAATCAAATCACCGATTTTCTTGACTATCCTGGGCCTAACCCTTGGAATGACCGGATATTTTATTTTCCTCACGGACGACCCAGTAGACTATAATGCTGAAATAAAGCCAATTATCAATCAGAAATGCATCTCTTGCCATGGAGGAGTAAAGAAAAAGGGAGGCTTTAGCCTTCTTTTCAGGGATGAGGCACTCTCTCCCACCGCATCTGGTAAACCTGCCATTATTCCTGGTGATGCAAAAAACAGTGATATGATAAAGCGTTTGTACCACAAGGATCCTGAAGAAAGAATGCCTTACAAAGAAGCGCCACTTTCAAAACAGGAAATAGCTTTGCTCACCCGGTGGATTGATGAAGGAGCCAAATTTGAAACCCATTGGGCATACAAAGCCGTTCAGCCACAAAAAGTTCCAGGTGGTGGATTCTTCTCTTTTTTTGACAGTGATGACAAGAATGATATTGATTATTTCATAGATGAAAAGCTGAATGAACAAGGGTTATCACGTTCTGAATATGCTGATAAACAATCTCTTCTGAGAAGAGCCTCACTTGATATTATAGGTATTCCTGCTCCTGATAGCATTGCTCAAAAATACCTTTCTGATCCATCTGATAAGGCATATGAGCAGCTGATTGATAACCTTCTTGCATCTCAATATTATGGTGAGCGTTGGACATCCTTGTGGATGGACCTTGCAAGGTATGCCGATACCAAGGGCTATGAAAGGGACTATATCAGGTCCATCTGGCGGTATCGTGACTGGCTGATCAAATCATTCAACCAAGATAAACCCTACAATCAATTCCTGACCGAACAACTCGCAGGAGACTTACTGCCCAACGCAACTGATGAACAATTCATTGCAACGGCTTTTCACCGCAATACCATGACCAATGATGAAGGTGGCACAGATAATGAAGAATTCCGTACTGCGGCCATCATAGACAGGGTCAATACCACCTGGGAGACCCTGATGGGAACGAGTTTTGCCTGTGTTCAGTGTCACAGCCATCCATACGACCCCTTCAGGCATGAGGAATACTACAAATTCATGGCTTATTTCAATAATTCCCGGGATGAGGATACCTATGATGACTATCCTCTGTTGCGCGAGTTCCGCAACAAGAGCATAGGACAATATGATTCTGTGATGACCTGGCTGAATCTTTACGGTAACAATGACCTCAAAACCTATTATTCAAGGTTGCTTAAAACCGGTCAGCAGTGTATCAACAGTTTGTTGGCCGATTCAATGGTCAATGCGGCACTGGCAGACACCAAATTTCTCATGTTGCGCAAATCATCTTGGGCCAGGATGAAAGCCATAAGCCTGAGCAACAAGTCAACCCTGCTCATCCGTTATGCCTCGGGGAATGACAATGGATTATTGACCATCAGGCTGGATTCTGTCAATGCCAAACCCTATCTGAAAATCAAAGTAGACAAGGTAAAAGGTGGCTGGACCTTGCTTGAAGTTGATCTTCCCCCTGGTTCAAATGGTGTACATGACCTTTACCTGAACTATGAAAACAGCAAACTGAAGTCGACAGATGACAATGGAATGCGATTTGACTGGTTTGCATTTACACCTTCTTTCCCTGGAAGGAATCAAAAGGATTTCTCAGTATACCATGATCTTTTTATCCAAACCTTGAATAGGCCGGATGCTGAATTCACGCCCATCATGCTTGACAATCCTGCCGACATGAAGCGTAAAACCTATGTATTTGAGAGGGGGAACTGGCTACTTAAAACAAAACAAGTGGAAGCCGGATTGCCTGAATTATTTGTCAATGACAAGGACATCAAGCTCAGGAACAGGTTAGGATTGGCCCAGTGGATGACATCCAAAACCAATCCCCTTACTGCCAGAACGATGGTCAACAGGTTATGGGAACAGTTGTTTGGGCAGGGATTGGTAGAGACCCTGGAAGACCTTGGCTCTCAAGGAGCAAATCCAACCCATCCTGAACTGTTGGATCATTTGGCCTATCAATTCATGAATGAAGACAATTGGAGCATCAAAAAGACTTTAAAAAGGATGGTCATATCTGCCACCTATCGTCAATCTTCTAAAACCACGGACAAGGCAAAAGAAAAGGATCCTCTCAATAAATATTATTCCCATGCACCAAGGGTAAGACTGAGTGCAGAGCAGGTCAGGGATCAGGCATTGGCCATTTGTGGTGCACTCAGCAACAAAATGTATGGGCCCAGTGTCATGCCTTATCAACCGGAGGGAATCTGGCGTTCGCCTTATGATGGTAGAAAATGGAAACAAAGTGATGGAGAAGACCAATATAGACGAGCCATTTATACTTACTGGAAAAGAACCAGTCCTTACCCTTCGATGATCAGTTTTGACGGATCAGCCAGGGAAGTATGTTTAACAAGGCGCATCAGAACAAATACTCCTTTGCAGGCCCTGACCTTGCTCAATGACTCTACTTACTGGGACCTTTCCGTCAAACTTGCTCAAAACCTGTTAAAAGACAAAACACTTTCTCTTGAGCAAAGGATTGGAAAAGGATATGCTTTGGCCACCGGCCATCCCATCAACGATCAAAAAACCAAGGCCCTTCAACAGCTCTATACTTCCAGTTACCAAAGGCTGGAAAAGGATAAAGCAAAAATACTGGGCATGCTCTCAGATTCTGTTTACAGAAAACAAGGCAAGGAGTTGGCAGCATTTGCTGTCGTTACCAATGCCATTTTGAACCTCGATGAAGTAATCACAAAGAATTAGATCAACCACAATGGCAAAAGAAAAAATACAACTGGAGGCCCAAAGCACTGCACTCTCCTACCAAACCCGGAGGCATTTCTTGGGAAAATGCAGGACTGGCATGGGAATGATGGCATTGGGTTCAGTACTGGATGGATGCAATTTATTCTCTGGAAGCAATGCGGATGGATCACTCGTAAGCAATCCCCTTTCTCCACGCTCTCCTCATTTTCAGGGAAAAGCAAAATCAGTGATTTTCCTCCATATGGCAGGAGCGCCTTCTCAATTGGAGATGTTTGACTACAAGCCGGAACTGCAAAAAATGGATGGATTGGATTGTCCTGATTCTTTCATTCAGGGGAAGAAATTTGCCTTTATTCGCGGCGTTCCCAAATTATTGGGTCCTCAGGCCAACTTCAAGCAATACGGACAAAGTGGATTGTGGCTTTCTGATAATCTCCCCCATTTTCAACAGGTCATTGATGATGTCACCATCCTGAAGGCGGTCAATACCGATCAATTCAACCATGCTCCGGCACAACTGCTCATGCACTGTGGTACCCCAAGATTGGGCAGACCAAGTATGGGATCATGGGTAACCTATGGTCTTGGATCAGAGAACAGCAACTTGCCAGGCTTCGTCGTATTGACATCTGGCGGCAGAAATCCGGATGCAGGAAAAAGCATCTGGGGTAGTGGTTTTCTGCCTTCAGTATACCAAGGTGTTCAATGTCGCTCTGAGGGTGATCCGGTGCTGTTCCTGGAAGATCCCAACGGCTTTGATCGGGACATGCGGAAAGCATCTATCGAAGCCATCAACAATGTCAACGAACTCTCCTATAAAGAATACAAGGATCCAGAAATATTATCAAGGATTTCTCAATACGAGATGGCATTCAAAATGCAGATTGCTGTGCCAGATGTGATGAGCATCGCCGATGAGCCTGCTTATATTCATGAAATGTACGGCACAAAACCTGGACAGGAATCATTTGCCAACAATGCCCTGCTGGCCAGGAAATTGGTAGAAAAAGGGGTTCGATTCGTACAATTGTTTGATTGGGGATGGGACAGCCATGGTACTGGTGAAGACACAGCCCTTGACAAAGGATTCATCGGAAAATGTTTACAGACGGACAAAGCTGTCTCAGCTTTACTCTTGGATTTGAAACAACGGGGTTTGCTTGAAGAGACACTGGTCGTATGGGGTGGAGAGTTCGGAAGAACTCCCATGCAGGAAAATCGAGATGGCAAACAAAACAGCTTCAAAGGCCGTGATCATCACTCCGATGCCTTCAGCATGTGGATGGCGGGAGGTGGCATCAAAGGTGGTTTCAGCTACGGAGAAACTGATCCTATTGGTTACAATGCCATTGATGGAAAGGTTTCTGTTTATGATATCCAGGCCACCATCTTGAAACAGCTTGGTTTTGATCATGAGCAATTGACCTATCAATTCCAGGGAAGGCCATTCAGGCTGACAGATGTATTTGGAAAACCCATCGACCCCATCATCGCATAAATCTAACCATGAACAACAGAAGAGATTTTCTGAAAACCGGATCACTGATGGCTGGATCCATGCTTTTTGCAGAACTTGATGCATTTGCTACTCCTGCAGTCAAATTGCCAGCCTCAAATTTGATCATCATGGCAACAAACTGGGGCTTTAAGGGAAATCTTGTAGAATTTTGTGCTGCTGCCAAAAAAGATGGGTATGATGGCATCGAAGTATGGGTTCCAGGTTCAGATGCCGAGATGAAAGCATTGAGTGAAGCAGTTGGAAATGCCGGACTTAAACTTGGTTTGTTGGCTGGTGGACATGATGCCAATCCTGCATTGCACAAAAAACAGTTTTCAGATGCAATTGATAGGGCCATCTCTCTGAGACCCATTTACATCAACTGTCATTCTGGTAAAGATTATTTCAGTTTTGAAGACAATGCCGCAATGCTGACCATGACCTTCAAACGATCCCTGGAATCAGGTATACCCATATACCACGAAACCCACCGAGGAAGGATGCTTTTTGCTGCCCATGTTACAAAAAGCTTCATTGATCAATTCAATTCTTTGAAACTGACCCTTGATATTTCTCACTGGTGCAATGTACATGAGAGTTTGTTAGGCGATCAACCAATCAATGTTGAGGCTGCATTGGCAAGAACTCACCATATTCATGCAAGGATTGGACATGCTGAAGGTCCACAAGTCAATGACCCCCGTGCTCCGGAATGGAAAAATGAGGTCAAGGCACATTTTGATTGGTGGGACAAGGTGGTAGCAAGAAAAAAAGCCGAGGGAGAATCAATAACAATCCTCACTGAATTTGGTCCACCCAATTATCTCCAAACACTTCCCTTTACGGGGCAACCTGTTGCTGACCAATGGGCCATCAACAAGTATATGATGGAAACACTAAGAAAAAGATACAGCTAAAACCATAGCATGAACCTGATAGAATTGATTGGCCGCTTTCATCCCGTTTTGGTGCATTTACCCATTGGGATTTTTGTGTTGGTGATTGTAATGGATGGACTTACAAAGTTTGAAAAGTTTTCATACTTGTCTGCTTCAATTCGCCTCATACTGGGGTTAGGAATTGTCTCCGCTATCCTTTCCCTTGTCACAGGATATACCCTTTCACTTGAAGGGAGCAACAATCAGGATCTGGTGGATACTCACCAATGGACGGCGATTGGAACTACTTCCCTCTTTACTGCTTATTATTTACTGCGTCAAAAATTGATGGCAAAGCAACTTGCCCATTCCATTACGTTGATTTTTTTGCTTGGTATGCTGGCATGGACAGGTCACCAAGGAGGTTCACTCACCCATGGAGAAGGATTTTTGACAGAGGGTATGCTTGAAGCTAAAGCAACCACTGAACAGCCATTGGATATTAAAGACATCAATCAGGCCGTTGTCTACAAGGATCTTGTTCAGTATACCTTGAACCAAAAATGTGTTCAATGCCATGGGGCTGAAAAACAAAAAGGGAAATTGCGCCTGGATGAACTCTCCTGGATCAAAGCAGGAGGTAAAAATGGAAATTTAATCAATGTCAATAATCCAGCTGAAGGAGAATTGATCAAAAGGATTTTGTTGGATGATATTGACGAACACCATATGCCACCCAAAGAAAAAACGCAGCTCACTGATGCAGAGTTGGCCATTTTTCAGTGGTGGATCAATTCAGGAGCATCATTTGATAAATCTGTAGCCGCATTGGCTCCAGATGCTAAAGTGATCAAAGCATTGGCATCCTTCAAAGAAGAGAACCAAAAGCAGGTGACATCAAATAAAAAAATAAGAGCATCCATCGAACCACTCGATAAGAAAAGAAAAGAAAAACTTGAAAAAATGGGATGGGTTGTATCAACTATTGCTTTAGATGATTATCATATTCGACTGACTGGATATAATTTAGAAGGTACTGTGAAAGATGCTGTAGATGCAGCTGCTGAAATCAGTGATCACATTGTGGAATTGAAATTATCATTTTCAGCTTTGAAAGACAATGACCTGAGCAACCTCAGCAAATTCAAAAACATTGAAAAAATTTGGCTGGATCATACTGATATATCTGATATCTCATTGAAGCAAGTATCTGCATTGAAAGATCTGGAATACCTGAACATCGTAAGCACTAATACAACTGCCAATGGTCTCAGAAGCATGATGCAGTTGCCAAATTTGAAGATGATTTATGCACAAGGAACAAAAATAACTGCTGAAGAAAGGGATGCTTTAAAAGCATCACAAAGCAATACCAAGCTATACTTTGGTGATTCAATGAAATCCGCCATTACGGATACCCTATTTACAAAAAAAGCCGAGTAATAACTATGCTGTGAGTGCCTTATAATGGTCAAGCAAGGCCAATTGATTGATGGTTCTGTTGAAATTGTTCAACGGATACTTTATACCATAATAAGTATCGTTATTCAGAAAATCTGTCAAAAACCGCAATGCCTGCATATAAATCATGAATTCTCCAGCATAATTGACAGCACTCAATTCCTCTTTGTTCAATTGATCTCTCATGTGCTCAAGGTACCCAGCAATGATCGCTTTATAAAAATCAGGCCTGACATATACTTGAGATAAGTCCGTCGCTTCCTCATTCCCAGGAGAAAGATAGGTCCTGAACATATCACCCAGATCACTGATCAATAGCCCAGACATAACGGTATCAAGATCAATTACACAAACACCTTTGCCCTGTTCATTCAGTAAAACATTGGTGATTTTTGTGTCATGGTGTGTAACACGTTGCAGGAATTGGGACGAGGATACCATTGATTGGTATCTTTCAACAATACTATAATTGGCTTGGATCTGATCAATTGTTTTAGTGGCAAATTGAATCCTCTCCTTGTTTCCATTTTGCATCGCTTCAGTAAACTGTTGCCACCTGAAGGAAAGGTCATGAAATCGTGGAATGGTGGGTTTGAGTACACTGACATCAATACCTTTGAATGCTGCGGTGAATTTTCCAAATTGAACAGCAGCTTCATAGGCTTGCTCGGCAGTGGAACAGGCATCAACGGTATGGGTTCCTTTGACAAATGGGGTTAGCCTGAAAAATGAACCAGATTCAATAGCATAAGGCTCTCCTGTTTTTGTAGGAATTGGTGTTGGGTAGAAGACTTCCTTATCATTTTGCTTGAGAAAATGGGATAACGCTTCAAGATTGGAGGCAATATCCAATGGGGTTTTGAAGACTGAAGTATTTACTTCTTGCAGGATATACTCAGGAGAAGAGCCTGTTGAAACTGTATATGTTTGATGGATGAGTCCATTGCCAAACAAGGCAATATGATGAGACTCAATATCAGAAAAGTACTGGGATAAAATATGGTTACCGATCATACAATCAATATAATAACCTTACTTTAAGGGAACCTTTTACTTTTTTCAGCAACTCAACCGCATTCTTGGATAGCTTCTTATCAATATCCAATACAACATAGCCAATCTCGTCATTGGTTTTTAGGTATTGACCAAGAACATTGATTTTATTCTCAGACAATGTAGTATTGATTTCAGACAAGACTCCCGGAACATTGGTGTGAATATGCAATATGCGGTGTGTGCCCTCCTGTGGAGAAAGACTTAATTCAGGAACGGTATGAGATCCGGTTGTAGCACCCATCTCAAGATATTGCAACAATTTGGCACTCACGTCTTCACCGATATTATACTGTGCTTCCTCTGTAGATCCACCAATATGGGGAGTGAGCAGCACGTTGGGAATATTTTGAAGGGAAGATGCAAACGGATCACCGTTTTTTTCAGGCTCAACTGGAAAAACATCAATGGCAGCACCTGACAGATGCCCATTTGTCAGTGCTGCAGTCAAAGCATCTAGGTCTACCACTTCTCCCCTGGCAAAATTGATCAGAATTGAACCTTTTTTAAATTGCTTGAGCAGGGTTTTATTGATCAGGTTTTTGGTTTGCTGTGTTTCTGGTATGTGGAGGGTAATAATATCTGCCTTGGAAACAACATCCTTGATTGTTTTTCTGGATTCCGCATTCCCAAGGGGTAACTTGGTAATGGTGTCATAAAAGATGACTTTCATGCCCAAAGCCTCGGCAAGAATACTCACTTGAGAACCGATATTTCCGTATCCGATGATTCCAAGGGTTTTACCCCTTATTTCAAAGCTTCCTTTGGCATCCTTGTTCCAGTTTCCTTCATGGGCTGCCTTGTTTTTATCCAATATTTTCCGAATAAGGATGATAGAGGCGCCAATAACCAACTCAGCGACAGATCGGGTATTGCTGTAAGGGGCATTGAAAACTACGATTCCTTTTTTACGGGCGGCATGCAGGTTTACCTGGTTGGTACCGATACAAAAACAACCAATCGCCTGAAGTTTTTCAGCATGTTGCAAAACCTTTTCAGTAATCTGTGTTTTTGACCTGATGCCAACCATGTGTACATGCTTGATCTCATTGATCAGCTGTTCCTCCGAAAGCGCACCAGAAATTTTTTTGATGTCTGCATAGCCAGCATCTTTGAAAACTTTGATGGCCGCATCACTTATATTTTCAAGCATTAAGATCTTGATCTTATCTTTGGGGTAACTGGTTTTGTTTGTATTAACCATTTTTTTAAACTGTAGGTTTAAACAAAATTAACAACTTATTGTTCCGTTTCCAATTTAAGCATCGCAATGCAGAAACTTAAACTGTTCTTTATATTGTTTATCGCCTTTTCGGGGCTTTTTTATGTACTTGA
>CAITQQ010000070.1 GCA_903894575.1 uncultured bacterium | reverse complement strand
ATGGCGGCTTTCTGCAAATGGGGCATTGACTGTGTGAATGAACTGGAGGGCATGTTTGCCTTTGCCATCTGGGACAAACACAACGAAACCCTCTGGCTGGCCAGGGACAGGATGGGAGTGAAACCGCTTTATTTCTACAATACCGGCAAGGCTTTTGCCTTCTCTTCGGAAAAGCGATCCCTCCTTGCATCAGGCTTGATTGACCCATCGATTGATCAACAATCCCTTTTTGAATTTCTTTCGTTGCAATCCACAGGCTATCCGAATGCCATCATAAAAAACATCCATCAGTTGAAGGCGGGTTGCTTCATGAAGCTGACGGCTACCTTAACACAGACTGTCAGCTATTGGAACATTGCAAACAAGAAACCGCCAATAGACGCTGATGCATCAGTCATCAGAAAAACCTTGTTCGACAAGATGAATGAGGCTGTCGGAAAAAGGATGATGAGCGATGTTCCCATGGGGGCATTCCTCTCAGGCGGGATCGATTCCTCTGCAGTAGTGGCATTGATGAGCCTCAATGCAAGCGACAAGATCAACACCTTCAACCTTTCTTTTACAGAAAAGGAATACGATGAATCCGGTTATGCGGACACCATTGCCAAGCGTTTTGGCACTTCACATACAAGGCACCTCTTGAGGCCCGAAGATTTTCTAGAGCAAGTTGTTGCAGGCCTCGATGCCATGGACAGCCCGACAGCAGATGGCATCAATACCTTCGTCTTGTCAGGTGCCATCCGTGCTGCAGGATTAAAAGTGGCCCTAACTGGAATTGGTGGAGACGAATTGTTTGCAGGCTATCCAGGGTTCACGCGTTTCTACAAACTCAACAATGCAAGCGCCGGTTACCAGCTTTCCTATCCACTGAGAAAAATGGCTTCTTTGCTGCTTCAACATTCTCCCTCCAACAAAAACAAAAGGCTGGCGGAATTGCTTGCTATCTCTGATACAAGCATCAGCAATGTATATCCCATCATTCGAAAAATATTTTCACCCGACCTGATCAGGCAATTGGTGAATACCGATATCAGGCAAACCGGACTGGAAAAAATGTTGAAGGCTGAATTGAGCGACATTCAGCAATTTGATTTGTTCAGCCAATACAGCATCGCTGAATACATGGGCTATACCCAGCATACACTGTTGAAGGATGCTGATCAAATGAGCATGGCCGTTGGTCTGGAAATCCGTGAGCCATTCTTCGATCACCAATTGGTTGAATATGTGCTTTCCATTCCGGATCATATCAAATATCCCAACTACCCGAAACAGTTGATGGTAGAGGCTTTGGAGCCATTGCTTCCTGATGAAGTGGTCCATCGAAAAAAACAGGGTTTCGTATTGCCATGGGAAAAATGGATGCGCACAGAGCTGCAGTCATTCTGTGCATCGCAGATCAAAGGCTTATCGCAACGTGAATTCATCAAGGGAGAAGCATTGCTCAAATACTGGGACCGTTTTCTCAAGCATGATCCATCTGTGCGTTGGATGGAACTATGGCAGTTTGTCGTCTTGGGCTATTGGCTAAATAAAAACGGTATTAAAAATTAATCCCACAATAAACGATTCATTGAACACAAAAAAAATAAAACTGCTGATTTTCTGTGACTGGTATGCACCGGCTTTCAAAGCGGGTGGCCCCATACGATCGATCGTGAATTTTGTTGATCGCTTCAAGGATCATTACGACATTCATATATTCACTTCCGATCGCGACATCAATGAGAAAAGGCCTTTTAAGCATATTGAGGCAGACCAGTGGCTTGAAGGGGATGGATACCATATCTGGTACTATTCTCCGGGCACGATGACGTATAAAAAAGTGAAGTCAGTCATTGCTGAAATCAATCCAGATAAAATATACCTGAACAGCATGTTCTCCAACATGATCAAGCCCATCATGGCTGCCCATGTTTCCGGTAAACTGATCATTGCACCTAGAGGCATGCTGCGGCGTTCTGCCCTAGCAGTAAAGCCCATCAAAAAGTTCATCTACCTCAGGCTGCTCAAGCTGATGGGGTTTGCACCGTACCTGAGTTTTCACTCCACAGGGGAATATGAAACAAAGGACATCAAACGTTTTTTCCCCAATGCCAAAAGAATTGTATTGGCACCCAATCTTCCTGTTGCCGTCAACAAAAATCTCGGCACGGGAGAAAAGGCTCCAGGGAAATTGCGCATTGTTTTTGTCGGTCGGCTCCATCCCATCAAAAAATTGGATTTCCTTTTGGAAGCCCTGGCCAAGGCCAAAGGGGATATTGACCTTGATATTGTTGCCACCCGTGAAGATGCTGAATACTGGCGTGTTTGCAAGAAACTGATCAGCAAACTGCAATTCAAGGTTGACATTGAAAGTTATATTGATCTTCCTCATGCCAAAATAAAGCCACTGTTGGAAAATGCCAACCTTTTTGTGTTGCCAACCGAAGGTGAAAATTTTGGACATGCCATTTTTGAAGCATTGGCGGTGGGCTGTCCGGTCCTGATCAGTGACCAAACCCCCTGGCGAAACCTTCAGTTAAAACAAGCAGGCATGGACCTTCCGTTATCTGATCTTTCCGGTTTCACAAAGGCCATTCAATCTTTTGTTGACATGGGGGATGCTGAGTGGCAGGAATACAGGAACGGCGCACTGGCATTGGCTCAGGACTATGAAAACAACCTCGCGGCCCTGGCCCAATACAATCAATTGTTTGAAAATGCGGAATAGAAACAGCAAAATGATGCAAATTTGCCGAATGCAAACAGCCATCCAATGAAAGTTGACTTCACCCATTACGATGCAAACAATAAGGCCTATGGCGCCAATATCGGCGCCTCTCGGCCCAAGCAACTGCTATGGTTTGTCTGCAGTCCACTGTTGATTCAAAACCCACTCATTCCATTCAGTGGATTCAGGAAATGGGTGCTCAAAATATTTGGCGCAACAATCGGCATTGAAGCCCGTATCCGTCCAGGTGTTCACATAAAATACCCTTGGAAACTGACCATGGGCGACCATGTTTGGCTCGGGGAAAATTGCTGGATCGACAACATCACGGATGTTGTTATCGGTAGCAATGTTTGCATCTCTCAAGGTGCCATGCTTTGCACTGGGAATCACGATTATACATCTCCAGGATTTACACTGGTGGTCAAGCCCATCATTCTTGAAGATGGGGTTTGGATTGGCGCAAAAGCCCTGGTGGGTCCAGGCCTGACGGCATTTTCACACAGTGTGTTGACCGCCGGCTCCATCGCCACCAAAAACCTTGAGGCCTATGGCATTTACCAGGGCAATCCCGCATCTCTCGTCAAAACAAGAACCATCAAGCCCTAACCCTTGAATCAGTCAATCCCATCTACGGCCCCACACCCCTCGTCCCCTGTCCCTAGTCCCTCGTCCCTTGCATCTCATCCCCCGTCCCTTACATCTCACCCCTCGTCCCTTGTCACTCGTCCCTTGTCCCTTACAGTCACCATCATCACCGTCTCCTTCAACTCCGCCCAAACAATCGGAGACACACTAACATCAGTGGCATCCCAATCTTACCCCAATATCGAGCATATCATTGTGGATGGAGGATCGACAGATCAAACAATGAATATTGTGGCTGATTTTCCACATGTGGCAAAAAGCATTTCAGAGGCCGATGAAGGCATCTATTTTGCCATGAACAAGGGGCTGGCCATGGCATCGGGGGATGTGATCGGAATCCTGAATGCGGATGATCTTTATGCTCATGATGAAGTGATAAGCAAAGTGGCAGCTATCTTTAATGATCCTGCAATTGATGCAACCTATTCAGATCTTGTATTTGTAGAAAGGGGAGATGTTTCAAAAGTTTTCAGAACCTGGAAATCAGGACCATTCAAGCGATCATCCATGTACAATGGTTGGATGCCCCCTCATCCCACTTTTTTTGTGCGCCGATCCATGTACAAAAATCATGGGTTGTTCAATACTGCACTTCGCTCTGCTGCAGATTATGAGCTGATGTTGCGATTCTTGTTGAAGCATGAAATAAATTTATCATATCTCCCTGAAACCATCATCAGGATGAGGCAGGGGGGCAAGAGTACTGCATCATTGAAGAACAGAATCAAAGCCAATATAGAAGACCGCGAGGCTTGGAGAATTAATGGATTAAAGCCTCATCTTTTTACATTAATTTTGAAACCGTTACGAAAAATAAAACAATTCATTTCACATGGGTAAAGTTGCATTGGTCACAGGTGTTAATGGACAAGATGGGGCATACCTCACTGAGCTTTTGCTAGATAAGGGATATACGGTGCATGGAATCAAAAGACGTTCCTCTCTTTTCAATACAGCACGCATCGATCATCTGTATCAAGACCGTCACGAAAAAGGCGTAAAACTTACCCTTCATTATGGTGATCTGACAGACTCTACCAATCTCATCAGGATCATCCAGGAAACGCAACCGGATGAGATTTATAACCTGGCTGCAATGAGCCATGTGAAAGTGAGTTTCGACACACCTGAATACACTGCCAATGCCGATGGTATTGGAACGCTCCGCATCCTGGAAGCCGTGCGTTTGCTTGGCTTGACAAAAAAGACAAAGTTCTACCAGGCCTCTACTTCAGAGCTCTATGGTTTGGTGCAGGAAGTGCCACAGAAGGAAACGACGCCTTTTTATCCAAGGTCTCCATATGCGGTTGCAAAAATGTATGCTTACTGGATTACGGTGAACTACCGTGAGGCCTATGGCATGTTTGCTGTCAATGGTATTTTGTTTAACCACGAAAGTCCTTTGCGTGGCGAAACTTTTGTTACCAGAAAAATCACCCGGGGTGTGGCAAAAATCGCCCTTGGCATGCAGGACAAGATTTATCTTGGAAACATGGATGCCAAACGCGATTGGGGTCATGCGAAAGATTACGTAGAAGCCATGTGGTTGATTTTGCAGCAGGATGTGCCAGAAGATTTTGTGATTGCAACAGGTGTTACGACCACTGTTCGTGATTTTGTGAAAATGTCATTTGCAGAAGTGGGTGTTGAAGTGGAATTCAGGGGAGAAGGTGTCGATGAAAAAGGATATGTTATTGCATCAAACAATCCGGATTTCCCGATTGAAATTGGCAAAGAAGTGGTTGCTGTGGATGCAGCCTATTTCAGGCCAACCGAAGTGGATCTCTTGATCGGTGATCCAACCAAATCAAAAACAAAGTTGGGCTGGAAACCAAAGTACGACCTGCCCATGTTGGTGAAGGATATGGTGAGCAGTGATGTAAGGCTGTTCCAAAGGGAAAAACTCTTAAAAGAGTCTGGATTTGAAGTAAACCATCCACACGAATAAACAATTTCTACTCGTTAAACTCTTTCTACATTTGAAAAAAGACGCTAAAATATTCATCGCCGGTCACCGAGGAATGGTAGGTTCTGCCATTCACAGGAAACTGATCAGTGAAGGCTATACCAATATCATTGTTCGTACTTCCTCAGAGATGGACCTCAGTGTTCAAGAACCGGTCAATGAATTTTTTGAAACAGAACGTCCTGAATATGTATTTCTTGCCGCTGCGAAAGTGGGAGGGATCATGGCCAACAATATGTACCGTGCAGATTTTCTTTATGAGAACCTGATGATACAAAGCAATGTGAT
>CAITQQ010000069.1 GCA_903894575.1 uncultured bacterium | reverse complement strand
TGGATCTAAATGTTCATGACGTAATTACGGCAGCTAATTCGCAACCTTTCTCTCACATACATGCCCCAGGAATTTCAGTAGGTGGTCATTGCATACCTATTTACCCACAGTTCTATCTTTGGAACGATCCAAAAGCGAGCATTGTTTCGGCGGCGAGAGCAACGAATTCAGCAATGCCAATGCGCGCCGTCGAATTGATTGAGGCAAGAGTTGGTTCCCTGAGTAGCTTGAATGTGGCTGTCTTTGGAATTTCATATAGGCCAAAGGTGAAAGAAACAGCATTCTCGGGGTCACTAGAACTCCTTAAAATACTGAAATCCATAGGGGCAAATGTTTATGGTGTAGATCCACTGTATTCAGAGTCTGAAATTGAATCCTTAGGTTTTAAAGATTTAGATAACCCAGAGCAAATTGATGTAATTATTATTCACACAGCACATGAAGAGTTTACTTCGTTCAACTATTCAGTTTTTACAAAACTGAAATTGATCTTGGATGGACGACATACCTTGAATCCTCAAATAGATACAATAAAACCATTGATCTTGCAGATGTGAGTTAAATCAATGTCAATTTTCTATCAGACCCTTCGTTCTTCTGTGTTGATTATGGAATAGGCTGCCACAATGTCCAAGGATGATGATTTTTTGATTGTGGGAGCTGGCATTATTGGTCTTTCAATCGGTATTTAGCTGCTCGAATCTAATCCCAAATATCAAGTTCGAGTAGTAGAAAAAGAAAAAAGACTTGGCGCACATGCGAGTGGGAGAAATTCAGGCGTGTTACACGCCGGCTTCTACTATTCACCAGAATCTTTGAAAGCAAAATTTTGCAAAGATGGAAATATGGAACTTAAGAACTTAGCAAAAAAATATGATGTTCTAGTAAAAAACGTAGGTAAAGTTGTCGTAACTAAGAATACTGAAGAGGTTGCAAGACTAGAGACATTATTTCACCGGGGCATCGAAAATGGTGTCGATGTCGAATTGTTAAGTGAAGAAAAGCTCAAAGGATTCGAACCCTTAGCACAAACATCAGAAAAATTCTTGTGGTCACCAACTACAGCGATATCTAGTCCCGCAGCTATTATCAAGGCACTGGAACAACATTTCCTAGCACTAGGCGGGAAAATTCAATTTGATACCGAGATCGATTTGATTGAATTAAAAGGAGAAGTTATTGAGAAAAACGGAAAATTTAGATCCAAGTATTATATAAATGCAGCGGGCGCACATGCGGATCTGATTGCCAAGGGATTGGGAATTGCGAAGGACTTTGCCATGATTCCATTCATGGGGCAGTACCGAACCATTCCACAAGGCAGTCTCCCACTGAAAACTCTTGTATATCCAGTTCCACATCCCATAAATCCGTTCTTAGGGGTTCACTTGACCCTCACAACAGATGGTCTCGTTAAAATTGGCCCGACAGCACTACCAATACTCGGACGCGAACAGTATTCTGCGCTTTCTGGTTGGAATATAAGAGATATTGTGCAGAGTTTGTCAGGTGTTCAATCTATAGCAGTGGGAAAATCTCATAGTCTTTTGGAGATTGTTAAGTCCGAGTTTCCGAATTTGCGGCTTAAGGGTCTTAAGAAAGAGGGCGGAACACTTGTACCGCAAGTTTTGCAGATTAAGAACTGGGCTAGAAAGGCACCAGGGATTCGTGCTCAATTAGTACACTTACCAACAGGAAGTCTCGAACAAGATTTCAAAGTTATTACCCATGGAAACAGCATTCATGTGTTGAATGCTGTTTCACCTGGCTGGACCAGCGCCCTGCCATTTGCACGGTACATAGTTGGTCAAATTCTATTCACAAAGGAAGTCGGACATGGATCTTAAAGGTAAAAAAATATTAGTCATTGGTGGAGCCGGCTTTATTGGC
>CAITQQ010000068.1 GCA_903894575.1 uncultured bacterium | reverse complement strand
TGTCCTTGTTGTACCTTACACCGATCATTTTACCCTTGCTGAGCCTTGCCAGGTTGGTGGCCAGGATGGGTCTTTCTTTTCCTTCTTCCCATACATACATCAACCTGACTTCAGCTTTGGCAGGTTCATTGGGCGTTTGGATGCAGGAAGCATACCTGACTTTGCGTTGCAGAATCCAGTGTTCAGGATGTTGGATGGCCTCAATGTCTGATTTGGTCACATCAATGACCACGCCTTGCCCAGCAAAGGAGAACAAGGGCTTGAGTACATAATTATGAAGATCTTCAGGAATGCTCTCCAACGCATTGAGAAAAAAGGTTTGTGGTATGAATGGGTGATTGAGAAAGGGAAGGGTGAATTTTGAAATCCTGTAAAACCAGTTGGGATGGGGCACCAATTCCACATCAAGATCTGACTGAAGGTCCACAATAGGGCCTAAAGAATCCTTGACCGCATTCAATTCATCCGCAATGATCCTGTTGTAGATTCTTTTGATCCTTGTTTTAACGCCATTGTTGTCATAGTACAATTCCCGTCCTTCCTTTGTCAATGCAGTGATGCAAACAGTTGCAATGCCCAGGTAGTCTTCTGTGCAATAAAAATCAATCCTTGTTTTTTGTTGATGGGGTTTGATTTCAAGCAGAATCACTTGTTCTGGATTGTGTTCACCTATGATGACCCTTTTGAGCAATGCTATATAACTTGATTTGTTCAATCCATTGAAGTAATGGGAAAATCCATCTGGGATCTTGAAATGTCTTTCCAGTACTTCCGGATAATAGGCCTGCATCCCAAAGAGGGTGGGGAAGCCCTGCATCTCGATGAGTGCCGGGAAAAATGCACCCTTTTCGTTTTCGCAGATACCAAAATCAAAGGCAATGAAATGGGAAATTGTGTTCTGCCCTTGAACCATCTCCTCTGCAGGAATGGATGCTCGTGTGAGTGCATTGAAATTGGGATGGATGATAAAATCGATGATGGATTCACAGGTCTGGATCATCTCCTGCCCAAGCTTTCGGTCAATGAATACCGGGGTCTCCGCAACCCGAAAATCAATGGCACCAGGGTGTGCACTGTTCAGGTCTTGGAGAAAATTTTCATATTTCTCCTGGCTGAATGATGCGTTGAATTGTTCCCTGATCGATCTGATCATCTCAATTGTTTTATGAAAGGCTGTAAGGGTTGTTGATGTTGGCTATGGCCTGGGCGATGAAATTGGGTAAGACGTGGCTGTTGGTCATGCTTATTTTCTCTGGATCATTGAGTTGCTCAATCATGGACTCCCATTTTTCCTGGCCATGGTTTTCGATCACTGTTTTTTTCTTGTCGTCACGCTGCAAATACATGCTCATTCCCTGGGCATCGGCCTCAGGATGAAACTGTGTTCCTACCATATAGGCATTGAACCGTATGGCCATGATGGCCCTTTCAAGGTCTATATGAGGCCTTTCTTTTTCAATGCAAAGAATTGAAGCACCCATTTCCTCCATCCGATCCAATTGAGGCTGGATCACCTGGAAATCGCGGCTGTCTACGCCATAGAATGGATCGTTGAGGCCTTCGAAAACAGGATCATCCTGGCCGGCTTCCATCCTGTGCATGGGGAACACGCCAAATGCCGTAGACCTGCGTTTGGTGACATTGCCCAATCCAAAATAACGGCACGCCAATTGGTAGGAGTGGCAGATGAAAAAAGCGTATTTTTTGTTGATGTTGTTTGGTGCTTTGTTCCAGGCAACCAAATTAGACAACCACTGGAAATAGGCATTGTCCCAAGGCATTCCTTCACTATCCAAAGGACTGCCGGGCCCACCGGTAGAAAGGAAAATATCATAATCCAATGAGGGCAATTCCTGCTTGTTACGCACCTGAAATTCCTCCCATTCAAGAACATGGTGGTGATTTGTTTTCATGCGCACCAACATTTCCCTGATGCACCGCATTCCCTCATTTTGCTGACCATCGTAGAGGTCCAATATGGCAATCCTGATCTTCTTCATTTCGCCTACAAAGGTACATCAAAGGCTGCCAAGAAACTTGGATTCGATATATGCGGCCACCGCCTCAAAACTCTTGGTTTCGTTGTAGACTTCCAGCTGTCTGTCCGCTCCTGTACCTTTCTCCAAAATGGTGGTAATGCTTTTAAGCGCTTCCCTGCAGCCCAGTTCATCCACCACATCATCAATAAAATCAAGGAGCTCAAGGATCAATGCCCTGGTGTTTACTTCCTGCTCTTTTCCAAAATCAATGAGCTTGTCATCAATGCCATATCGGGAAGCACGCCATTTGTTTTCATTGACCAGTGCCCTGGGATAAATCATGAAGTTCAGGTTGGCTGCCCTGAGTTTGAATAGCTTTGCACAAATACACTGGAACAAAGCTGCGAAGCCAACCGTTTCATCAACAGTGAGGGGCACATCACATACCCTGAATTCAACTGTTCCATAAAATGGATGCACCCTAAGATCCCACCAGATCTTTTTTGCATTGTCAATGCAATTGGTTTTGATGAGCAGGTTCACATAATTCTCGTAGGCGCTATAACTATCAAAATAATCGGGTATCCCGGTTCTTGGAAACTTGTCAAACACCTTTGTTCTGTAGGATTTGAATCCTGTAACACGGCCTTCCCAAAAAGGGGAGTTGGCACTCAAGGCAAACACATGGGGTAGAAAATACCTTGCCGAGTTGGCAATGTGAATGGCCATTTCTTTGGAGGGCATGCCCACATGCACATGCAGGCCAAAGATTAAATTGGATCTGGCGGCATCTTGCATCTCATTGACAATCTCCTGGTAACGGATATGGTCCGTGATCAGCTGTTGGCGCCAGGTGCTGAAAGGGTGTGTTCCTGCAGCACCGACACTGAATCCCAGTGATTCAGCAATGCCATGGATGGTTTTTCTCAGATTGTAGATGTCATGCTTCGCCTCTTCGATGTTGTTACAAACATCTGTGCCTACCTCTACCACAGCCTGATGCATTTCTGCCTTTACTTTTTCGCTGATGATTTTTTGACCTTCGGCAACAATTTTCTGTTCATGGCTGATCAGCGCTTTTGTTGCCGGGTCAATGACCATGTATTCTTCTTCGATGCCTACCGTAAAATGTTTATAGTTGATCATCTTAGATGGTGTTTTATTTGGTTAGCGGTTTGCCTGCTGCACTTTTTTTGATATAATCTCCCCAAGCCAGGTTGTCGGCACCTTCTTTCAGGTTTTCAGCAACTTCGATGGCATAGTTGGCTGAAGTTTCCACAACCCAGTCAAAATTTTCCTGTCCTACACTCTTCAGGTCTGCATCTGGGGCAGGGTTGCAAAAATCAATCGCATAAGGAATGCCATCCCTGATGGCCAGCTCAACTGTATTGAAATCATAGCCAAGATGATTGTTGATTTTCAAAACAATGTCTTCCATGGTTTTCAGCATCTTGGCCGAGGGTTTGAAATTGGCAACATACCTGAGGTGATGGGGGTTGCGCGGCTCATAAGGCATGATGCGGACATGTTTTCTGCCGATGCAATAGCAGCGGTAATATTCCTCAAATACAATCTCTTCTTGCAAAAGCATGACCAATTGACCGGTCTCCGCATGTCTCTCAAAAAATTCATTCATGTCATTGAGGCGGTAAACATTTTTCCACCCACCACCGGCAAATGGTTTCATGTATGCAGGGAATCCAACATAATCAAAGATGCCTTTCCAATCCAATGGATAGGCGAGGTTGGAAAATGATTCAGCTGAAGTATCGTCTGGAAGCTCCCTTGAAGGCAGGATAACCGTCTTTGGAACGGGCACGCCAATTTTGGTGGCCAACGCATTGTTGAAGAATTTTTCATCTGCACTCCACCAGAAAGGATTGTTGATGACAGCGGTACCAGAGATGGCAGCATTTTTGAGGAAAGCCCTGTAAAACGGAACATCCTGGGATATCCTGTCAATGATGACAGCATATCCAGAAGGGTCTCCCTGGATGACCTTGTCAATTTTTACAGGTGCTGCAGAAATGCCTTTGATTTTCTTTTCATTGATTCTTTTTACCAACGCCTCCGGGAACGATCTTTCCTTGCCGTGCAAGACACCTATTATTTTTGCCATAATGTTTACTTGTTGACCTAAGTTAATGAATTTTATTTATGCGCTGCTGTTTGTACTTCAACTCCATTACTAGAATCCTTTTCTTATTTTTGTCGCCAGTCAAAGCGGTAAATGCATACGATGGGTGATGTTTTCAGTTTTCAGGTTCAATCTGGTTTTCTTTCAAGGCAAGTGAAAGTGGATGTCTATGAAAAAAACGCATCCTGCCCTTCATCGCCTGTTGCGTTGCTGCTCATCAATGATGGTCAGGACCTTCCTACCATGGGATTTTCAGATCTGCTCAATCGACATGTTCACTCTTTCTGCAGGCTGATTTGCGTGGGGATTCACGCTGGTCCGGAAAGAAAACAGGAATATGGCGTGGCTGGTTTTCCGGATTTTATGCAAAGGGGATCAAGTGCCGGAGCCTATGCAAGCTTTGTCCTCGATGAGTTGATGCCTTTGCTTCACCAAAAAACAAATACAGTTCGGTTCGATAAAAAATACTTGGCTGGGTTTTCCCTGGGCGGACTGATGGCCTTTGACATGGCCATTGATCATCCGCTGCATTTCAGTGCTGTTGGCGTCTTCAGTGGATCCTTTTGGTGGCGTTCCAAAGCCCTGGACAATGGCTACGTAGAGGAGCTAGACAGGATCATGCACGCCAAATTGAGAAAGGCTAACCATCATGAAAACAGGAAATTTTTTTTACAGGTGGGTGCCTTGGATGAAAAAGAGGACAGGAACAAGAATGGGATCATTGATTCGATTGATGATACCTTGGGGATCATAGACGAATTGGAAAACATCGGATACCGAAAAGGACAAGACATCCATTATCTCGAGATGGCTGATGGCCACCATGATACCGAAACCTGGGGTAGGGCCATGCCCGTGTTTCTCCGCTGGTTGAGTGACTTGAAATAAAAAAGGCATTCCGAAATTGGAATGCCTTGAATGATATTGATGATTGCTTATTTCACTTTGAACGCAACTTCTGCATTTTCCCAACGGATGAAGACCTTGTTGCCGGAAACTTCAAATGCCAGCTTTTCATTGAAGGAGGAAGATTTACCAGCCTTCACTTTCACCCTCAGAACATCTTCTTCTTGCTTGTAGCTGTATGAACCCCATTGTTTTGGGTTTTTGTTGAAGATGATGGTCCATTCATTCTCTTCAGGAATGGTGAAGAGTGCATATTTGCCTTTGGCCAGAGCTTGTCCTTCAATTTTTACGTCTGCATCAATCTCAAAAGTGGTGGCGTCATTGGCTCCAGTTCTCCAAACCTTTCCGAAAGGAACCAGTTCTCCCCAAATCTTTCTGCCTTTGACAGAAGGAGCGCCATAATTGATGGTAACTGTTGCATCACCTGCTTTTCCTGTAGCGGTTGAAGCAGGGCTGGGTTTTGCATTTTGTGCCAGCACGGAAATGCTAAAGGAAGAAAACAGGAGGAACATTGTTGCGTAAAGTAGATGTTTCATGTGCTTTTTTTAAATAACGTTTTGAAATTTGATTGGTTCAATAATTCAACTGTCGCCTGTAGAGTTGAATGGTATTTTCCAGACCCAAATATAAGGCATCACAAACAAGTGCGTGCCCTATGCTTACCTCATCGATAGAAGGAATCTCCTGGATCAGGTAATGAAGGTTGCCAAGGTCAAGGTCATGGCCCGCATTGATTCCCATGCCCAACGCATTTGCGGCCTCAGCAGCTGCAATATAGGGTGCAATAGCGGATGCCCTGTCGGTTTTGAAATGCTGGGCATAGGATTCAGTATAAAGCTCAATCCTGTCAGTACCGGTGAGTGCTGCACCCGCTATCATGGCAGGATCGGGGTTACAGAAAATGCTGGTCCTGATGCCGGCTGATTTAAAAATGCCAATCATTTCAGAAAGATAATCCCTGTGCTTGACGGTGTCCCAACCATGATCTGAAGTCAGCTGACCTTCCGCATCAGGGACCAAGGTAACCTGGCCCGGCTTTACTTCAAGTACCAGCTGCACAAATTTATCTTCCCTGCAATTCCCCTCAATGTTGAACTCTGTGGTGAGCACCTTTTTTAGTGCCCTTACATCCGCGTAGCGGATATGCCTTTCATCCGGTCTTGGATGAACAGTGATGCCCTCCGCTCCGAACTGTTCTGCATCCAAAGCTACCTTGATCAGGTCGGGGTTGTTACCGCCCCTGCTGTTCCTGATGGTGGCTATTTTGTTGATATTGACAGAAAGGCGGGTCATGAGGGTTGAAGGGGTTGAGGAGGTTGAAGTGGTTGAAGAAGTTGAAGAGGTTGAAGTGTGGATAAAAATTAAAGGGGTTGAAATA
>CAITQQ010000067.1 GCA_903894575.1 uncultured bacterium | reverse complement strand
TTATACAGACCGCGTGCACAACATGGTGGGTCGCGTACTGAGGAAGAATGGATTGGTGGATCGCGACAAAAGCATTTACTTGCTCAAGGATTTTCAAACACTGAACAACCATGAAATTCAAGAATTGATTGATTTATGTGATGAGAAAATCAAGGACTACATCCAAAAGCGAGACTTGACGATTTGGGACCATCGCAGAAGAAACCGAAAACCCATCGACGGTAGTATTCGATACCAAGTATTGAACCGCGCCCACAATCGATGTGAGTTGTGCGGCATTTCCTCAGACATCAAAGCGCTGGAAGTGGATCACATTGTGCCAAAAAACTGGAATGGCGCAGACGACATTCACAATTATCAGGCTTTGTGTTACTCTTGCAATGCAAACAAAAGGGATACGGACGATACGGATTTCAGAGACCGGGGAAAGGTATTTGAAGGCCGCGAATCCTACTGTGTTTTTTGTCATCCAGACAGGGAGAAAATCGCCGAAAACAACCTGGCCTATGCGATTAAAGACGCCTTCCCTGTTAGCATTGGCCATACATTGATTATTCCGAAAAGGCATTTTGACAGTTACTTCGACATCACCCAGCCGGAATTGAACGCGGTGCAATCCATAATCAAGGAACTGCAACCCAAATTGATTCAATCAGATCCAAAGATTACCGGATTTAACATCGGCATCAACCAGGGCGCAGACGCCGGCCAAACCATCTTCCATTGTCATATTCACTTGATCCCACGACGGAATGGCGATATTGAAAATCCGAGGGGTGGGATAAGGAATTTGATGGGGTTAACGGGAATTTATTGATCACTTCCTAAATAGGCATTAAAATACTCATATAAATTCTGCGGGCATTCATATTTTAATTCCCATGTAATTTGAACTACGCTTTTACCATCAATTTTTCCTTCAATAAAATTAGGATTATCCGCCGGCCTCAACCTACCCATGCAATAGAAATCATTTTCAAGTTTTGATTTTTGAATAAAGAGCATTACTGGCCGTGAATCAAAATCATTATTTAAAAAAGTAAGGATATCTTTACTCTTTAAATTTCGGCTATGCTTTGACATCCAATGAAACTGTTTTTGATCGATGAAATAATCTTCGTACTGAGTCGCCTTTGAGATTTTCATATCCTTTTTCAATGTCACAAATAGCGGAATAATATTAGAATAAATTTTGTAGCCAAAAATCACCGCTTCTTCATTTGCATTTAGATTAGCAATGCGGGAAAAGTCTTTTCGAGAATACTTCGAATATAATTCGAAGCCATTATCACGTATTCCTGAATTAGTATTTCTCTTGTAATATTCAATTCCAAATTTTACGTTATCCACGAAAAGATCCATAAAGAATGGATTCAGAGACAAAACAGCCTTAAACTCTTCCCTGAAATTAACAACACCAGCCTTATCGGTTATAATAAAATCAGCCACTTTGTGATTTTTGTTAAATCGAAAATTCAAGTTATTCAAGGCAGACTCTATGTCTTCATCTGAGATCTTGATATTGAATTCAGCTTCCAATTTTGACAAATCGGTTAGATTGAAATGACCATTAATTAGTAATTCATTCAAAATTGCAGACTCAATAACGCGTTTCCCATTGTTCACTTCCATACCTAAGTAATCCAACATTCTTAAACTATCCTCATCAAGCTTGGGAGAACTAATCTCTTTATTCACCAAATATCTAGCATATGATTTACTATAATTTACGAACGTATATGGATCTCTTTCTTCCTCAAAAAGGAAATCACACATTAATGGAATTCTTCCAAGTTTTCGTTTTAAATAGTCATAATCAGAATCCAAGAATTTCTTTTGGTGTAACGATGTTGCGTCGATCGATTTGAATATTTGCTCTTTAGCAATGAGATCGAAATTTATTGTTGAAGAAATTGGAGTATGTTGATCAATGTTGACCATCAATCTCCTTAGTTTGTCTTTATTAAAGGAACGATCACCAAATAGTGCAACCGGTATTAAAAAATTCTTGTCCTCATAGTTACCAATAAAATCTAGAACGGTCAAAAACTCCTTATTATTTGCCTTTCGTAATCCCCTTCCTAATTGTTGAACAAACACAATCGCTGATTGTGTAGGCCTAACCATGACAACTTGGTTAACTTTTGGAATGTCAATCCCTTCATTTAGGACATCTACGCTAAATAAATAATCCAGTTTTTCATCCGAGCCTTGAAGTTCCAATCGATCAAAATAATCATCTCTAAGGTTGATGGGAGTATCTTTATCAATAACCTGGACTCGATATCCATTTTCTGCAAAAAAATCAGCTAAAAACCGACACTGTTTTGTGCCTGAGCAAAAAACTAAACCACTGATAACTTCACTATCTGCGCCATAATATTTGACTTTATCTAAAACGTGTTGGGCTTGGCTTTGGTACTCCATCGTGGTGAATTCGTCTTTACTGGCCTTACGATTATCTAATTTAATATCAGTAATCCCATAATAATGAAAGTCACACAACAAATCGTCCTTCATGGCTTGATTTAATCTGATTTCATGCGCTATATTGTTGTGAAACAATTTGAAAATATCGTACCCATCTGTTCTCTCAGGTGTGGCAGTCATTCCCAACAAAAATTTAGGCTTGAAATAATCAATGATCATTTGATAACTAGAAGAACCACTACGATGCGTTTCGTCGATGACAATATATTCGAATTGTTGAGGATCAAACTTCTCGATGTGTTCTTTTCGACTTAGGGTTTGAATCGTTGCGAAAATGTAATCATTCTGAGTATCTGTAAATTCACCAGAATACAACCCCATTGAAATGTCACCAGGCATAATTGACTTAAATGTCTCCATCGCAGCTTTTGCAATTGATCTGCGATGAACAATGAATAAAAATTTCTTAGGATTATACCTTTTTACATCAAATGCAGACAAATAGGTTTTCCCAGTACCGGTTGCCGAAATAATCAATGCTCTTTCCGCACCACTTTCTCGTAAGTTTATCAAATTATCCAATGCTCTATTTTGCATTGAATTAGGAACGACTTGAATTAAATATTTAGCCTGTTGGTCAGGTTCAGATATTTTAGGTCTAATCGTTTTATTCTGAAAATAAAGCGCAGTATACCAATTCAATAGTTCGGGGGTCAAAGGTTGAGCCCTTTGCCATGTATAATAAAATTCCTTGTTCAGCTGATGGTATATATCTCCGCCAGAACTTGAAATAATTTGCAAATTCCATTCGTTATTTTTTGTTAAAGCCTGCTTTGTCAAATTACTACTACCAACAATAATATCATGGTAATTATTCTTGCTAACAACATAGCACTTGGCATGGGAATCAATTTCGCTAATCAAACGAACCTCAACATTTCTAAAACGCATTAATTTGGAGAGTGCTAGTGGTTCTGTAAATGACTGATAGCTGGAAGCTATAATCTTACCTTTAATATTGCGTTCATCAAGCTCAATTAAAATACCTCTAATTTGCTCCAAACCAGAACCTGTAACAAAGGCTACGTTGATAAAATACTCATCACAGGTTGATAGAGAAGCTCTCAGAACATTCTTCATTAAATCATTGGAAATCAGATTGTTTGTAATCAACCTTGGGGATAAAAATCCCTTTTGGTTTTTCTCTGAATCTAAAAAACCGAAATCAAGCGACTCTCTGTAATTCATCTTAAAGAAGTGTTAAAATTGGAATATCCGCGGCAGCCCAATCAAGAAATTCCATTTCAAAGCGCTCTAACCATTTAAAATCAACATGTTCAGAAAGTGTGAGTTCTATAGATTGTGGCTCGCACAGATACGCATGCATAATTAGTCGGAAGTCGGGATATTGGTAATCAATTGTAGTGATTTTATGACTAATTCTCTTCAATTCAATATTTAGCTCCTCACTTAATTCTCTAATCAAAGCATCCTCTTCAGTTTCTCCAGATTCAATTTTTCCGCCAGGGAATTCATATTTGTGATTTATGTAATCGAATTTATTCGGGCCTCGTTGCACACATAAATATTTATTCTCGAATTTCAATACGCCAGCGACTACTTCAACAGTTTTCATTAATACGGCAAATTAGCACATCTACTTTTGATTACCAGGGGATTTGCACAATACAGAACATTTTACTGGTTATTTTGTCATAAAACGCTATTGTTTTATCATTAAAAGTTAACCTTGATACCCCTTTAACCCTTATTAACAAATCATGAATATTGCGCGGATATTTACAGTTATTAAAACCCAAATTATGATAAATGTAATCCACGCCAAGTGATATTTGGCCGGAATGATTCCATTTTTTTTGCGATTTACTTGAAATCACCTTGCATATAAAGGCCGGCTTCGAGTAAAGAAATAATTTACTTGAAGCAGGCCTAGTATGCAAGATAGTTCCGGTAATTATCTTATCGGAACAACCATACGCTTTAATGGATCTGAATTCCACTGAACTTGCCAGGTTTGGCCATCTATTTGATCCATCAATATGAATGTAAACATATTGATGGTTGGTATTAGCATAAATCGCTGATTGGACTCTTCTGATTTGAATACCAATTCGATATCATTCAAAGTTGATGTAAATCTTTTTTCACTATCCGTATTATACTGCACTTGCCACATTTTACCATTTCTAGTATCTAACTTGATAAATGTGAAATAGTTTTCTGTCGGATAGAGATTAAAAACAGCGTTTGAATTTCTGTATTCCACCTTTGCTTTAACTGGTTCCGGCGTTGTAGATGTTTGCGAATAGAGTTGATGAATTCCACAAGAAAGAAGAAATATTAATACGAATCTCATATTTTGGTATAGTATTTATTGATGCAAATTACTTTGTTTTCCAATTTGATCAAACTGTTTTTACTTTTTTCCAACCGTATTAAGGGACCGGTACAAGAGAAATTCGATAACCCATAAAATCACGTTTTACAAATTGCTGCTTATATTGCATTAAAACTACCTGACATCAAATCAATAGTTGTTGAGAAGTCCTATTTAAACTGCGAGTTTAAACCACCTTATCAAACACAGCCATCGAAAATAGAAATGAGTAAAATGAAGCATCGGAATTTCATCATCGCAATAATTTTCATTCTATTATCGGCCTGTGGCGGTGATATGGATTCGGGATCTGGGAGAAAAGCGGTGTATGTAAAACCGAGCATCGATTCAAGGGGCCGATATCGAAAAGGCCATGTCAGGATGCCCGTAAGCACTCGCAAAAACGCATTAAAAAGCCAAACCCGCTCCCGCTACTATTACCAAACCCGGGGTAAATACAGGCGCAAGCGGAGTTAACCCATCAAAACAGCTCCCGTGGATCCATGGAAATGAGCTGTTGCCAGGACAGGCCCTGATCGCTCAATTGATAGACCTTGTGCGGTTTGAACTGCTTTTGAAATTGGCCGATGCCAGAGACTTTGTCGTTCGATAGTTTCACTTCCAAGGCCACGTATTTTGAGCCAAGTTGCAATACAAAATCCACTTCGGCGTTGGATTCATTCCAATAATACAGCTTGAGGTCATCGTTCTGATGCGCAATCAAATGTGCACCCACAGCGGATTCCACCAACCTACCCCATCGCTTCTTGTTCCCTTGCGATTGATCAAAGTTTTCATCGGACAAAGCACCCATCAACGCATTGTTCATGACCTGCCATTTGGGACTGCTACTTCGTTTGCGCGCATGGTCTACCGCAAATTTCTGTAGGCCCAT
>CAITQQ010000066.1 GCA_903894575.1 uncultured bacterium | reverse complement strand
CAGAAATGAATCCATGATTTTTTACGTAGTATTGTGAAACCATGACAAGGATACCTTTTGATGAAATGAAGGCCACCATCAAGATGGCTTTTACCCTGGCCGGGATGCAGGAAGACAAGGCAGAAATTTGTGCAAGGACGCATGCCGAATCCAGCATGGATGGCATTTATTCTCATGGCCTGAACCGGGTTGAACGTTTTGTTGATTTTATCAGCAAAGGATGGGTGGATGTAGATGCATCACCAAGCCTTGACCTCAACCTTGGCGCCATGGAGGTGTACAACGGCAATCTCGGCCCGGGCATCACCAATGCTATTTTTGCGATGGACAGGGCAACAGAAATTGCCGCAAAGAATGGGCTGGGGCTGGTAAGCCTCAACAATACCACCCACTGGATGCGCGGCGGTGCATACGGATGGCAGGCTGCAGAAAAAGGGTTTATCGGCATTTGCTGGACCAACACAGAATCCTGTATGCCTCCCTGGGGAGCGACTTCATCTGGCATTGGGAACAATCCTTTCATCATGGCTGTTCCCAGAAAAGAAGGCCATATGGTGCTGGACATGGCCATGTCTCAATATTCTTACGGCAAACTTGAGGTGACCAGGCTTGCCAATAAAAAACTACCCTATCCTGGCGGGTTTGACCAGGAAGGAAACCTCACAGACGACCCGGCGGCCATTGAACAAACTAGAAGGATCTTGCCCATGGGATACTGGAAGGGCTCAGGGTTTGCCATCATGCTTGACATCATCTCAAGCCTCCTGTCTGGTGGATTGACCACCGCAGGCATTGACAAAAAAGGCTTGGGCAGTTGTGGCAGTTGTTGTCAGGTTTTCATTGCCATTGATCCCTTGAAGATCAATACCCAGGAAATGATTGACCAAGCACTCAATGCAACAATAGATCAGCTGAGATCAACTGTTCCCGTAACTGAAGACGGGAAGATCTTATACCCCGGCGAAAGGTCTCTCAGCACAAGAGCAGAAAACATGGCCCTGGGTATTCCCGTTGATGATGGGGTCTGGAACAAGGTGAAAGCACTGGCTGGATTGATTTGCTGACGCAATTAAATCCTTCAGCAGTGAGTCACCCAGTGGGCCTCATCCGCAGTTGTCTTTTCTGCGGGTATCAATCACATTATGGATTTTCCAAACTCCATTCACTTTGATCAGGCCAAAACAATTCACGCCACAGTGACTGAATTTTCCGTTGTAAAAAAACTGATAGGGCGTCCATGCCAAGGCAAGATCTCCATCAATCTTGATGGTTTCAAAAACAATGCGCTCATCTGCAGCATCCTTAGCCTGCTTACCTACAAAGGCAGCAAATCCTGCCACACCATCAGATTTAATGGCATTCTTGCTCTCCTTGTCTTTGACGATGGATTGCATGGTGGCATTGTCTGCAAAGCAAGACAGCACAGCCTGCTCATCGGCCGCTTTCATCGATGTAAAAAGTTTTGAGATGACTTCCCTCACGCCAGCCTCATCCGTCTGCGCAAGCAATCCGCTTGAAAACAAAACAGTCATCAACAAAAGACAAAATGACTTTCTCATGTGCATGTATTTGAAGCAATTTAAGGATTCCACTTGTTAAGCAGATCATTCAATGGGGTTGATTCAATTTCGCTCAAAGCTGCACTCCATCAGCATCACCATTTTACTTCAACTCCGAGCACCACTTGCCGGTCAATTCCCACCCTGATCCCTTGCGGGCGCCTGGAAGCAATATACCTTTCATCGGTCAGGTTTTTTACTGCCAGGTTAAACACAATGTCTTTTTTGGGAAGCTTAACGAAGCCAGTAAAATCAGTGATGTAACGGGAATCTATCATTCCAATCCTTCCGTCTGCACTGGCCGCAATTGTATTCAATTCGTCGGCGAATTGTTTCCCCGTAAAATTCCCAGAAAACCTGATACCAGCGCCCTTTGACGACTCAAACTCAATTGAATTGTTGAAGATCAATGAAGGCGCATAGGGGAGTTTGTTGTTTCTGATATTGGTCTTCATTCCACTTATAGCAATAAAGCGGTCTGCATCATACCTGCTGCTGCTGATGGTGGCATTGGATGCAAAAACCAGGGAATAATTTTTGCCCATCGCCTTGCCCAAATCAAAAGAAACAGAAGCTTCTGCCCCGCGGTGCTTTGTTCTTCCTCCATTGGCCAATCCCGTTGCGTTGGCATTGCCGGATGATTGTGAAACGGGTATGATCTGGTTCTTGAAATCCATGCTGAAAAGAGTAGCCTCAGCACTCAGGGAATTGCCCAGGGCAATGCGAACACCCAGTTCTGTGTTCCAACTTTCTTCCTGTTGGATGTCCATGGCCATCCCTTCAGCGGTGATGGCATCCTTGGTGCGGGGAGGTGCAAATCCCTTGTGGATTCCACCAAAAATAATGGCATGCTCTTTCAGTTGGCAATTGAATCCCAGACCAGGTAAAATTGCCACCATGCTGCTGGAAGCCAAGAGATTGGTGTCTGCAGTGATGGTCATCCCATTGACATTAAAACGACCACGCAAGATATTTCTACCGTATCCAAACTGCTCATAGCGGACGCCCATGTTGACATCAAGTTTTTTTGATAGGGTGATTTTGTCGTGCACATACACACTAATGGCTTGCCCTTTTCGAACTTCAACATCCCTCAGGTTGCCACCAACGGCCTCAGGGTGGTTGCCCAACAACAGTTGTTCATCCGCTTTCTCTGAAAGCACTCTCGATCCCGCCTGCAACAAATGCTTTTCAGTTTTCCATTTAATCTGTGACTCAACACCAGCGACCTCAAACTGCCTGTTGCGGTGGGTATTGGTTTTCAACATGTATATGGCTCCTCCAGAAATGGCTGGATCCCCCCAAACAATACCGGTGCGGTTCGCTGCGGATGAACTGAAACTGAAATCCTGTCTGCGCCAATCCCTTGTAGTGGAGTAGGCAAAAGCGGTGGTCTGCAACTGGAACTGCTTGTTCAACCGGTATTGGTGGGTCGCAGAAAAATGATAGCGCCTCACCGGGAGCAGGTCGTTGGATGCCATCCGAAGATAATCCTGTCCCCCTTTATCATACATGTTCTGAGTTAGTCCAATATAAGTTGAATTGGACTGCTCATCGTAAAGACCAAGCTTGATGCCAATCTTTGCTTTTCCACTCAGCGCAATACGCAACTTCGCTGAAATATCATGAAGGTTGAACCTTGTAGCACCAATCTTGTCTGCCCTTTTGTTGAGGTAGCTGACCAAAAATCCGACTTTATCGATTGTATTGCCATAGCTGGCATAGGTGGACACAAAGCCTCCAGTACCAGCCCTGAACCTGAGGGTTGAAGATTCTTTTTCAGGTGGATTGGCAGAGATAAGGTTGACTACCCCACCAGTGGTTTGAGGACCAAACAGTATTTGTCCGCTTCCTTTCAATACTTCGACTGTCGTCATTTTATCGATGGGAGGAGTAAAATACAATTCAGGTTCGCCATAGGGATTGAGCGCAACAGGTATCCCATCTTCCAGCACCAATACATTCCTGCTTCGGTCAGGATCCAAACCCCGGATGCCAATGTTAAGGCGCAAGCCAGCACCCTCTTCATCCACCACATTCAGGCCGGGTATTTTCCTGAACAACTCGTTGCCGTGCATGGGAGCTATTTTTCTGATGCACTTAAAATCGAGAACTGCAACTGAACCCGGAACTTTTGACAGCATCCTGTCTCGCTGCGCGAGGATTTCTATCTGCGGCATGTTCAGTTCCTTTACAGAATCCTCACGGGCATCAAATTCCTGAGCCAAAACCATCCCCGGAACCATCGCCATCCAACACAAGATCACCCATTTTTTCATCGCTCTTGATTTTGAACTGCAAAGTTTAGACCGATGCCGCAGGTTGAATTCCGAAATCAGGAAAAGCCATTTGCGAAATACGAAAAACAAAATCCTGGATTATTGGCAAAGGGTGACCAATGTCACCTTTTGCGCCAACCTACAACCCTACCTTCGTCAAAATCAAGTCTATGTCAACACATCATCAAATCCTTGTTATCGGCGGAGGCAATGCCGGCATCTCTGTTACAGCTCAATTGTTGAACAAAAACAAATCGCTCGATATTGCCATTGTTGAACCTTCAGACAAACATTATTATCAACCAGCCTGGTCATTGGTTGGCGCAGGAATTTTCAACAAGGCAAAAACCGTTCGACAGGAATCATCTGTAATCCCGAAGGGGGCAACCTGGATAAAAGATGCGGTGACAGGATTTTTCCCTGAATCCAACAAAGTGGGATTGGCTTCCGGAAAAGAAATCACCTACGACTACATGATTGTTGCACCAGGCATTCAATTGAATTGGGGTGAAGTAAAGGGCTTGAAAGAGAACCTCGGCAAAAATGGCGTTTGTTCCAATTATGACTTCAGGTATGCAGACTACACATGGGAGTGTGTCCAAAATACCAAATCAGGAAAAGCCATTTTCACCAACCCACACACCCCGGTAAAATGTGGCGGTGCACCCCAAAAAATCATGTACCTGGCCACAGATTATTTTGCCAAAAAAGGCATTGCTGATAATATTCAGGCTGAAATGTGGACCGGTGGAACCAGGGTTTTTGGTGTTCCCAAATATGAAGAGGTATTGAAAAAAATCATCGAAAAAAGAAAGATCAAGTTCAGCTTTTTCCAAAAATTGGTTGAGATAGATGGCGAAAACAAAAAAGCAAAATTCGTCGGCATTGGAACTGCCAATGAAGGTGTGGAAACCTGGGTTGATTTTGAAATGATCCATGTAACGCCTCCCCAGTCTGCTCCTGATTTTGTGAAAACAAGCCCGATTGCCAATGGCGCCGGATGGGTGGATGTAGACAAATACACCCTTCAACACATTAAATATCCCAATATTTTCTCCCTTGGCGATGCCTCTTCCCTGCCCACCAGCAGGACTGGCGCAGCAGTGAGGAAACAAGCTCCTATACTTGTGAAGAATCTTTTTTCTCTCATGCAGGGGAAACCGCTGGAAGCCAAATACAATGGATATACCAGCTGCCCTGTGGTCACCGGATACGGCAAACTCGTGCTGGCAGAATTTGACTACAACAACCAGCCCACAGAAACCTTCCCCTTCAACCAGGCCAAAGAAAGGTGGAGCATGTTCATGCTCAAGCGCTATATCCTTCCATGGCTTTACTGGAACAAGATTCTTCCGGGAAAGATGTAAGTTTACATCTTAACCCAAATTCGATTTTCATGAGGCCATTTTTTTCTACGCTCCTGCTTTTGGCATGTTCGCTCGCAGCATTTTCCCAATCGCGCATCAACATCATCCCAAAGCCTGAAAAACTGCAGGAGATGGATGGAAACTTCAGCCTCAACAACAACAAAATCCTTGTCAGCAAGGAGTTTCGTGAGGTAGGGCTGCTGCTCGCGGACCTCATGCAATGGAAACAAAACAGGGTGATTGTTCTTCAAAAAGGCAGCGTACCTGCGGCAGGATCGATCGTCATCGAAAAAACAAAGGGCAATAAAAACGACAGTGCTGCCTATACCCTTGATATAAAGAAAAAAGGAATCCGCATCGCTGCTTCGGGCTATGCTGGGGCCATCAATGCCCTGCAAAGCCTGGCACAAATCATCCTTACACAAGAGACCAAAACATCGATACCTTGTGCATTGATTGAAGACAAGCCAAGGTTTGGTTACCGTGGTCTGATGCTGGATGTTTCAAGGCATTTCTTCCCTCCCAGTTTCATCAAAAAAATGATTGACCTGATTGGTCTTTACAAGATCAATACGCTTCACATGCACCTTACCGATGCAGCAGGCTGGAGAATAGAAGTGAAGAAATATCCTGAACTCACTTCCCAGGCTGCATGGAGAACCAGTTATGGTTGGAAGAAATGGTGGAACAGCGATCGGGATTACGCGAAAGAAGGAGAGGCCAGTGCCTACGGCGGTTATTATACTCAAGCGGATGCCAAAGACCTGGTTGCCTATGCCCAAAAAAGAGGCATCACCATCATCCCGGAAATTGAAATGCCCGGCCACTCCGAGGAGGTCATTGCAGCATACCCACAGCTCGGTTGTGTTGGAGCCAAAAAAGGCCAGGGTGAGTTTTGTTTGGGCAACGACTCCACTTTTATTTTCATGCAGGATGTGATCACTGAAATGATGGCCATCTTCCCCTCCACCTATATCCATATCGGTGGAGACGAAGCAGGAAAGGCAAACTGGAAAACCTGCAGCAAATGCCAGCAAAGGATCAAAGACAACAATCTGAAAGATGAATTTGAGCTGCAGAGCTATGCCATCAGAAGAATGGAGAAATTCATTTCTTCCAAAGGCCGTCAATTGTTGGGCTGGGATGAAATTTTGGAAGGTGGATTGGCGCCCGGTGCCAGGGTGATGAGCTGGAGAGGAGAGAAAGGGGGCATTGAAGCGGCAAGGATGGGACACGATGTGATCATGACGCCCGGAGGCACCTGTTATTTTGACAAATACCAGCAGGACCCCACAACAGAACCCGAAGCCATTGGAGGATTTCTTCCCCTTCAAAAAGTCTACGAATACGAGCCCATGCCCAAAGAGCTGGAGGCAGATAAACAACAGTTCGTAAAAGGCGCGCAGGCAAACCTTTGGACTGAATATGTGCCCACCATGGAACATGCGGAATACATGGTCTTTCCGAGGATCATTGCCCTGAGTGAAGCGGTATGGTCTGAAAGAAAAAACATGGATTGGAGCGATTTTCAATCCAGGCTTTCGCAGCATTTTAAAATGTTGCAACGCCTCAATGTCAATTACTGCCGTCCTTCTGACAGGGTAGAAATCAGCCCAGTCATCGATGCGCCAAAAGGTATAACCACCATCAGCTTTAGCTCAGAACAATTCAAGCCCACGATACGGTATACCCTTGACGGAAGCAAGCCCACAAGCAGTGCTGCGCTTTATGAAGGGCCTTTTACCGTTACGGGATCTGCATTGGTCAAGGCGGGCATCTTCAGGAAAAACAACATGAGCCAACAACCCGATACGCTGGACATCAATTTGCACAAGGCCATCGGGAAAACCATTGTCTACAACAAAAAATACAGCAGCAGCTATGTGGCACAAAAAGAAGCAACCCTGATCAACGGATACAGAGGGTCGCTGACCTACCAAGATGGACAATGGCAGGGCTTCCTGAACGATGTGGATGTAACCATTGATCTGGGAAAAGAAGAGGCCTTGAGCAGGCTTCGCTCTACCTTCATGCAGATCATCGGACCCGGTGTTTACATGCCGCACTTCATTGAAGTAAGCCTGAGTGCGGATGGCACCAACTTTACGCCTGCAGGAAAAACCCTGAATGATGTTTCTCCTACAGATTCCAAACTCAGCTTCAAAACATTTGAGGTGGACCTCAAAGGCAAGCAGGCAAGGTATGTTCGGTTTGTGGCCAAGCTGCAAAGAGGCTTCCTTTTTGCAGACGAAATCATCATCGACTAAAACTCCTTCTCGGCCATTTCACTTTGCGGCAAACTGATCTTCCTGTTCTTTTTGGCCTCCACGGTTAGAATTTTGTTAGGATTTTTTGAGAAAATGAACGCGTTGATTTGTAGTTAGTTATGTTTTCACGAAATCGAAAACAACCGATTTCAGTCGAAATTAGGGGGTGTTTTCCTCACGCAGATCATGCTAAATATATGATTGAAACAATTGATTAACTTTGCTTAACTAAATACTGCATGAGAGATGACATACAAAATATCCTTTCTGGAAAGAGCCAAGTTAAGCACCATAATCTTATCCAAGCAGCCTGCAGTTACCTTAAAGGAAGCCAAGGAACAAGCTCAATGGCTAAAGACCAACAGCACTTCAAAGAAGAAGAAACAAAGAGCCTAATTGGATTTGCTGAAGACAATAATCTTTGGATAGAAAATATCAATATTGATTTATATGTATCTCAAGGTGCCGAACAGAAGGTCTACTTAAAAGATGGCTCAACTGTTCTTAAATTGAATGATGCCATTTATTATGCAAGTTGGGTTGATTATTTTCACAACCTCTTACTGAATAATTTATTTTTCCCTGATACTGCATATCAACTATTGGGTTTTCACAAAGATTTGGATGTATTATCTGCTGTGGTTGAACAGCCATTTGTAAAAGCAAGCCATTAATGCCTGCTTTTTATAGCTTCTTTACTATTCTCTAGAATAACACTGTAGAGAGACCAGGATTTGAACCTGCCTGCGGCAAGCAGGCAAGGTATGTCCGCTTTGTGGCCAAGCTGCAAAGGGGCTTCCTTTTTGCAGACGAAATCATCATCGACTAAAACTCCTTCTCGGCCATTTCACTTTGCGGCAAACTGATCTTCCTGTTCTTTTTGGCCAGGTTGAACCCTACGGAAAACTGCAGCTGATCAGGCTCGTAGATATAGCTGGTGGTGGTGTAAAAATCCTTTCCCCAAGTGCTGATGCGCTGGATATTGGAAATTCCCAGGCCCATGTCCATGAACAACCACTGTGCCTGAAAGCTCCAACGGTTGTTCTTGCTTGTTTTTTTCACAGAAAAATTCGGTGTAAGGAATGCCCCGTCTTCGCCCTGGGCAGTGGCCCTGAGCGAGAGATAGTTGACACTGAACTGCAGCTGCCAGTTTGCCTTCAACGCAAGGCTCTGCGTGGCATTGACGCTGTAAACCCAGCTGTTGTTGCTAAACGGAAGACTGCCATTGAACAGTGAACCACGGATATCGTATTTATAGACATTTCCCCCAACAATCATTTGCCAGGCTTTGCTGATGCGGTAGGTGAAATTGGCCTCTGCCCCTGTTTGCTTGGCCAGGCCTGCATTCGTAAAGATCCTTCCCAGGATGGTATCATTGTAAACCTTGTTGACCCTTTGGATAGGGTTCTTGGTGCGTTGGTGGTAAAGGCTCAGGGAGAAACTTCCTTTGGACAATTTATGCTCCACACCCAATTCCCAGATGCCGGTAAGCTCGGGCAACAATGCAGGGTCGCCCTGCTCAAGGGTCTCTGAGTGTTCACGTTCAGGGAAAGGATTGAGCTCGAAATTGTTTGTACGCTTGATGCGGCGCGTGAACGATTGTTTCAGCATCACTTTTTCAGCGAGAGCATACCTGATCAAATAAGAAGGAAACAGGTTTAACAAAGGAAGCCTGTTGCCCTCTACATTGTCGGAAAACGAAAGATTGCGGAGCATCTGCTCGGCCCTCAATCCGGCCTGGTAACTCAACCTTCCTTTGGCATTGCTGTACTGCACATAACCCGCATGAATATTGTTGCGCACAGCCACCTGGCTGCTGAAAAATGGATCCTTGGCAAACTCCTGCATGCCCAGGTTCTTGTACCGGTAAAGAAAATCACCCAGTTGTTCATCGTATCGAAACTGGTATCCAGTTTGCCAAACCCTGCTTCCTTTTTTATCGGTCAAATCAGCTTTCAGGCGGTAGGCATGCAAGGGATTGGAACTCGGGTTAATGGTTTCCTGGATCATGGTTTTTAAACCAGGATAGGTAAGGTTTTGGTTGGTGGTCAGTGATTCCAGATCAGCCCCTTCGTATTGCAATGAAAAGGAGAGCTGGGTGGAACTGCTGAGTTGGTGAATAGAACCAAGGCTTGCCAGTGTAAAGACCCCTTCCTTTTCTGCGGTATTCTTGTTGAAATAATCGAATGATGATTGCTGTCCGGTCAGGAGGTTTTTCCGGCTGATGTTGTAAAGCAAATCGGCCACCCGTGTCTGGTATTTTTTTCCCATGTACACCGAAGCCTCAACCCTGTTGCGTGCATCCAACTGCATTGCAGCAGCAAACCTTCCTCCAAAATTGTATCGCTTGAAACTGCGTTCGCCATTGGAAGGAAAGGAGGTGAATCGATTTCCGATGGTGGTGTTCACATCACCTTCGCGATATCCCGCCATGTCATTCCTCAGGTAATTGAATCCTGAACTCAACTCCAGTTTGCCTTTTTGGTATCCAAGGGAAACATCCGCTGCATGGCGTTGCGGAGCAGTATAGCGCTGGTTATCGAAGTCGTTGAAAGGTGGGGTACCCAGCATAAAATTAGACTGCACCATCAATCCTTTTTCAGGCGCTGATTTTGTGATGATGTTCATCACGCCACTCTTGCCGTCTGCGTCGAAGCTTGCACCAGGACTGCTGATCATTTCTATGCTTTCTATCGATGAAGCTGGAATTTGCGCCAATACAAATGCAGGATCTCCCTGCGTTGGCCTTCCGTTGACAAGGACCTGAAAACTGGCGGAGCCACGGACATTGATTTCGCCCTGCCCATTGACAGTTACAGCGGGAAGATTTTTAATGAGGTCGATAGCATTGCCATTGGCAGCATTGGCGTATTCTGCAGCACGAAACACCTGCCGATCGATTTTGAAAGAAACGGGGGGCTTCTTGCCCTTCACCACAATTTCAGTGAGGGATAGTTTTTTAGGAACAGTATCCGAAAACAGCGTTTGCTTTCGGATACTGTCGCGCTGCCTTTCTTGTGCATTGACAATTTTGCCCAAACACAAGAAAAGGAACACCCATTTGATTTTTGCCATTGCACGAATTTAGTGCAATAAAGAGCATTGTTACGCCTTGAGCACTCCCCTGAAAAAGCCAACAGATTCTGCCATGCCTACCAAAGGATCGCTCATGTCTTTTTCATATTCAATGCTGCAAACACCGGAATACTTGATCTTTTTCAATGCTTTGACGAAGGCCGGGAAATTGATGGCACCTCTTCCCACTTCTGCAACCTTGGCATCTTTGGCCATTGCGGTCACATCCTTGATGTGCAGGTCAAAAACCCTGTCCTTGTATTCTACTACTACTTTTTCAGGCAGTACGCCAGCACGAAGGGTATGGCCGATGTCAACACAAAGTCCCATCCGGGCATCCATGTCTTTGATCCTGTCATAAATGTCTTTGGGGCTCGGATAGAGCTTGTCTTCAGGACCATGGTTATGGATGGCCATGCGGATATTGGTCTCTTTTACTTTTTCTTCGGTGTAAGCGAGCAATTCAGGATTGGGAACACCAACAATCATGCTGACACCGACTTTCTGCGCATAGGCAAAAGCCTGGTCAACGGCCTCTTTGCTTCTCATGTAGATCACACCTACAGTGTAAGGCTTGATGCCTGCATCACTGAGTTTTTTCTTCACCTCATCAATTTTTTCCTGGCTCGAATTCAAAGGCAGATGGAATTCCTTGATGGAAAGATTTTCTACCGCCAGGCGTTTCATCATGGCAATGGATTTATCCAAATCAAACTTCACAAAAGAATACCCTGCAAAACCCAGGGGCAAGCTCACTCCACCCTCAAAGGCATTTTCTTTGCCGAGGCTGTTCATTGCTGATCCAAGTGCAGGGATTCCAGCTGCTGCTGCAAAACCGAGAGATGCTTTTTGTAGAAAGTTGCGACGGGAGTTCATGGTGAGGGGGTTGTGAGTTTTGGGATGTGGGTTATGCGTTGTGAGTTTTGCGTTGTCGATTCTTTTTCAATCTCAGATTGGCAAATTTGATACTGAAGAAAATATGACTATTGAAATTAATAAACTCTCAACAAATAAATTCATTAATTTACGATAACGATTTCTTTCTTTCAACCCACAACCCACTACATGCCCCAAAGACGCGAATTCCTCAAAAGCACTGCCGCTGCCAGCGGATTGATGATGCTCTCTTCATTTACCGAGAAAGAAGAAACAACACTACCGGTGGAAACCCGCATCCGGTTTTCTGTCATCAACATCAACCATAGCCATATCTATGGCATGTGCAACGCCGTCATCAAAGGCGGGGGTGAACTTGTTGCGGTTTATGCAAAAGAGCCGGAACTTCTGGCAGCATTTGTAAAGGCCTATCCGCAGGTAAAACAGGCCTCCAGCGCCAAAGAAATACTGGAAGACAACTCTATTCAGGTGATCCTCAGCTCAGGCATCCCTGACGAAAGAGGACCCTTGGGCATTGAGGTGATGAAACATGGAAAAGATTACCTGGTAGACAAGCCAGGCATCACTACACTGGAGCAGTTGGCAGAAGTACGGAAAGTGCAGAAGGAAACCAAACGCATCTACTCCATCATGTTCAGCGAGCGATTTGAAAACAAGGCCACCGTCAAGGCTGGAGAACTGATCAAGGCTGGCGCCATCGGAAAAGTGGTTCAAACCATTGGTCTTGGCCCACATCGCATGAGTCCCAAAAGCAGACCCGAATGGTTCTTTGACAAAAAAAGATATGGCGGAATCATCTGCGATATTGGGTCTCACCAGTTTGACCAATTCCTGTTTTTCACAGGCTCCACCACTGCAGAAGTGGTTGCCTCTCAAACCGGCAATGTCAACAACAAGCAATATCCCCAATTTGAGGACTTTGGTGATGTGATGCTGAAGGGCAATGGCGGCGCGGGTTAT
>CAITQQ010000065.1 GCA_903894575.1 uncultured bacterium | reverse complement strand
GGAACCGGATACAGTTCACTGGCACAATTGCTTACAGGCGGTACAAGAACCATGTATTCAACATTGCTCAGCAGTGTGCTTAAGCTGAAGCACAACATGGGATATCTGACCAAGGGCCTCGAGTCTCATGTAACCATCGGATATGATGACAGCTACTCAAAAGGCTTCAGCCGTGTGAACAGTATACCTCAATACACCGCAATGCGGGATCCTGGGAATCCTGGGAAAATCATTTTCATTGGAGGCCGGGTGAATCCTCCCGCTGTTTCCGATAACCAGGGCAACAGCACCTGGAGAAAACTCTATGTGGAAGCGGCCATCAATTACAGGCGAAATTTTGGAAAACACAATGTTTCAGGACTCATTTTGGGGAATGCACAACGCTATACCGCCAATGGACAATCCTTTAATATTCCATCTGGATTGATGGGATTGGTGGGCAGAACGACCTATAATTTTGACCAAAAATACCTTGCTGAGTTCAACCTGGGAATCAATGGCACTGAAAACTTTGCGCCACAGAACAGGTTTGGAATCTTTCCCGCACTTTCTGCAGGATGGATCATCTCCAACGAGTCGTTTTTCCACAAAAACGATATCATCAGTTGGGCAAAACTGAGAGGATCATATGGTGAAGTAGGAAATGATCAGATTGGTGGACGCCGTTACTTATACCTTCCCAATACCTGGGTGGTGAATGGGGCCGGATCATTTTGGGGAAACAGTGATGGATCAAGTACCAATCCCAATTTCCCTGGTGCAACAGAATCTGCTTTGGGCAATCCTCTGGTTACCTGGGAGCGTGCACAGAAATACAATTTCTCTGCTGACCTCAAATTTTTTAAGGACAAACTTTCCTTGTCAGGATCAGTGTTCTTGGAAAAACGCAACAATATTCTTGTAACATCCTCTCTGATTCCCTCAACGTTCGGTGTGCCACAAGCCAATACGCCTCCCTTGAACCTGGGAAAGGTCAGCAACCGCGGATATGAAATTGAAACCGAGTGGAATGACAAAATTGGTCAAATTGGATATTTTTTAAAGGCCAATTATTCTTTCGCCCGAAACAGAATCGATTACAGGGCTGAGGTTCCTGCAGCATATCCTTGGATGATGTCCACAGGATACTCCATAGGCCAATACAAAGGTTTGTTGACCGATGGATTCTTCAACGCTACGGAGGAACTGAACAACAGGCCATTCAACAAGTTCGGCAACAACGCAAGGTTGGGGGATTTGAAATTCAGGGACATCAATGCCGATGGCTTCATTGACCAGGCAGATCTGGTGCCGATTGGTTATGCCAATCTTCCTCAAGTGGCATATAATTTGTCGATTGGATTTTCTTACAAGGGGTTTGATGTGTCTGCCCTTTTTATTGGCACTGCCAAAGGATCCTTTCCTCAATCTGGTTATATCCTGAGCACACCTTTTGCCAAGAATGTTGGGCAGGTGCTAGATTACGCATATGAGGGCCGGTGGACGGCAGAAAAAGCGGCAAAGGGGTCACCTGTTTACTATCCCGCCATTTCACTTGGTGGAGTTGGTGCCCCGAACAATGGCCAGCTCAGCGATTTTTGGCTCCGTTCAAACAATTTCCAAAGATTGAAAAACATGGAAATTGCTTACACTTTCCAGCGTAACAATACCTTCTTGAAACGCACCAATATCCGGGCAATACGGTGTTATGTGAACGGAAACAATCTTTTCACATGGGGTTCATCACTGATCAAGGGAATCGATCCTGAGCAGGCTGATGTAGGCAAAAACCGTGACGGCTATCTGTTTCCTTTGACCAGGACTTTCAACACCGGCTTGAACATCCAATTTTAAATGATTTAAATTTTGATAACAATGAAGCGTATCATTCAATATTTTGTGCTGATTTCCTTGGTAGCAGTACTCGCAGGTTGCCAAAAGGATTTTCTTCAAATGCCGACTTCAAGTGCCACCACCTTGGACTCTGTATTTTCAACAGCCATCAAGGCGCAGGGTGCCATCTCAAATGCCTATCGAAGGGCTATTCCACAGGGTCTTCCTTTTGCCAATACATGGAATGCGATGATTCCTGAAAACCTTTCTGGTGCAATGAATTATGGTTTCAGCTGGACAATTTCAAGGAATATCATCCTCAATGGAATGAATGCCAACAGCACAAATTCAGATATGGATGGCTACAACAATAATTTTCCTTCCATAAGACAATGTTACTTGGTCAAAGAAAATATTGACAAGGTCACGGATATGTCTGCTGACGAAAAAGCAGTTGTCAAAGCAGAGATGCAAGCGCTGATAGCATTTCGGTATACACAGATGATGATCATGTATGGGGGCGTGCCAATTGTCAGCAAATCCCTGGATGCAAACGATGAAGGAAGTTTGGAAATACCCCGGTCTTCTTTGAAGAATGTGCTTGATTCTATTGTCAAATGGACAGACCAGTCCGCTGCAGTTCTTCCCTCCAGATGGACCAACAACCTGATTGGCAGGATGACAAAATCTGCCGTGCTGGCCATCAAAGCAAAGGCATTGTTGTATGCTTCAAGACCATTGTTCAACACACCAACGCCATACCTTGATTTGGGTACAAACAATAACCTGATTTGTCTGGGAAGCACAAATGCAAATCTTTGGAACCAGGCAGCCGCAGCGGCAGATGCTGTGATTACTGAAGCAGAAGGTGCTGGTGGTTTGTCCATCATCAACACAGGAAATCCTTTGGATGATTATGGAACCGCCACCTCCAAACTCAACAACCCTGAGGTAATCTTGGCCTACAAGTTCATCAATACTTCGGGCGCTACTGACAACTGGGGTGAACTACCCATGAATGCATTTTATTGTTCAAGGTATTGGCAGGGTCAGGGGAATGTGCTGATGACCCATCAATTGGAACAGTACTGGAAATCTGATGGAACAAATCAAAGCTGGCCCGCAGTAGGAACAACAAGGCCATTCAGTGAATACACTAGCAAGGTAAACCAGATGGAGGCCCGATTCAAGGCCAGTTTTCAGCCTTGGGAAATGGATGCGTGGACAAATCCTGGAGATGCGAACTGGAGGAACAACAGCACTTTTGGAAGTGGTCCAGGATTTGGTGTGGCAAGAATATCCAAGTTTTATTACAAGGCAGGCGGAAGAAGGTGGTTTGAGTTTCCCATTTTCCGTTTGGCATCTGCTTACCTCAGTGCTGCAGAGGCATACAATGAAATGGGACAGTCTACCAAGGCACTTGAAAAGTTGAACAAAATTCACGTGCGTGCTGGCTTGCCTCCTGTAACAGAAACAAATCAAGTAAAACTGCGTGCCATTATTCAAAGAGAATGGATGGTAGAGATGTTCAGTGAAAATTATCGGCTGAATGATGTAAAGCATTGGAAGCTGAGCAATATTGGAAGTGGTATCATCGGCGGAGCAGCGCGGGCATTTGCCTTCAATGACCTGAGTAATGTGAAACTAACAGGAAATACAAACTATACAGACCGTGAAGTCTACCAGGGATTTTGGTCACCCAGTCAGTTTCTCAATCCGTTTCCACAGACGGAGATCAACAAAGGATACCTCATTCAAAATCCAGGTTATTGATTTTCATGAACCAATCTATTGACCAACCAACACAATTAAAATGAACCTGCATAAAACATCATTTATTTCCTTCACCTTTTTTGCCTGCATTTTTTTGCATGCTCCAACTTGCGCAGGTGCACAGGAAAATGAAGACACAACAGTTGTTGCCAACATACACCTTCAACCTGAAACAACACCAGGTTTTTTGCTTTCTCTTTCAAAAGAAAGATCTACCATTCCACCTGCAACCGTAACTGGCAGACAATTGTTCAAGACTCCTGTTGCCAACATTACCAATACGCTTTACGGGCAG
>CAITQQ010000064.1 GCA_903894575.1 uncultured bacterium | reverse complement strand
GTTCCCTTTACAACAAAAGTTTTTTGACCAACGGTTAAAAACGGAAAACATTGGATTAGTATCATCAAAAACAGAATACGCATGTCTATCCAGTTGAGTTTTTATTTTATTTATAGCAGGGAGTCTATCATGATCTCAAGTGTCCGTTCGTTATTTTGATCCGTGCGAAAATTTGCAAATACAATGTTTCCTTCCTTGTCCAGTAAGAAATTGGTTGGTTGGCCCCTAACCCCAAAATGTTTTTCAGCCCAAACGGAGGTTGCCTTTAAGGGCGTAAAACTGTATTTGGTTGCTTTCATAAAAGGAAGCACATAATCATCCTGATTGGGGAAAACATTTATCCCTAGATACGCAACCTTTTTTTTATCATATTTTTTCACCACATTTTCAAAATGCGGAAATTCCGCACGGCATGGTCCGCATCCAGGAAACCAGAAAGTAACCAAAACCACTTTGCCCTTTAAATCTGAAAGTGACAACGTTGTATTTGATGTATACTGCCCTAATTCAAAAGGGTAAGCAGGCTTTTTCGTTTTGTTCCTGATGGCCCAAAGGTCATTGGTGACGGCCCTTTCATCTTTGCCAATCTTTCCTGAATAAACTTTCAATAATCTCGCCAATTCATCAGTTGGGTCTTTGGCATGTTTTTGAAGTATTTTCTCATACCCAGCCACTGAATTGCCGGTCTTATCGGCGAGTTCAGCCTCAAGGATAACCACTTTTTCCTGAAATGAACTAAACCTGGCCAACTTCAGTTTCAAGATGGAATCATATGCAATTTTATATTTACCGCCATCTATATGCTTTTGAATAGTGGAGATGCTTTGGGCAAATATTTGCATTTCATTCCAGCCTTTCTTTGCACTCATTGACTGAGCCAAGCCATTTGCTTTTTCAAATTGTTGAGAAAAAAGATACTGATCAAACAATCCATACATTCCTGATTCCGACCAACTGAATTTTTCTGGCGGAAACTTTGATCGGAGTTCCTCATAAATTTTTATCTTATTTTCCCTTTCCTTGGTCTCATAGGCAAGCCAGTAAAGACCCTGAGCGGCTCTTTCGTGGGCCGGGAATAGCTTCACCAACTCTTCTACTTGTTTGCGATAAAAGTCAAGATTGGTTTTGCGGAAATTCGAGGCATAATAAAATAAATAGGCCGGATTGGCAGGATCTGCCTCACTTGCCAACCGCATGTATTCTGAAGCGACTTTATTATTACCCCATCTTTCGGCATCTATAGAAAGCTTGAAAAGGGCATCTGCATTTTTAGCATCAAGCTCAATAACTTTTTTCAAGTATGCAGTTGCTTTGGGGCTTTCATGTTCATAGAAGGCTGATCCAATGGCGTAATGTACAGCAGGAACAGTAGCATACTTACTTGCCCAAATCATGTATTGGTTGTCCATCATGGCTTCTGCACTGTCATATCTTGATTTGTAATCTCTTTCCAAAATAAACAGATTACCGTCCCAGCCTATTGATTTTATATAGCCTGTATGATAAGACAGGCTATCAGGATGGGCTTCAACTTTTAATTTCCAATCTGCTACAGCATTCCAATCAATTGGTGCTGGAATTTTATTTGTTTGTTGAGCAAATGAAAATGTAAAGGTCCCAGAAATAATTATGAATATCAGGATTATGTTGAGGCCTTTATTCAATTGCTTCATTATGCTTGCTTTTGGTAATAAAGAGATGACAAACTCAATACTTGTTCTGTAACAATGTACCCCGACCAGCTATCAATTCATTGTTATGGATTGGCAAAGCATATCGTCTTGAATTTTTCTCAAGCGTATATGTTTTTATTGGCTGGGATACATCTGGTCCTGCAAAGGTTATCGGGTAAAATTGTTTAGTCACCACTACGTCATCAGCCGGATCCGAATTATTGTTAAATCTGCGCAAGTCATACCACCTTTGCACAAAAGGCATTTCTCTTCTTCGTTCCTGTAAAATCTTGGTTAGTGCCTCAGCCTGGTTGGCTGCAGTTAAATTCACAGACGCACCAGGTTTTATTCTTTTCGCACGAAGCGTATTTACAGTTGATAATGCACCGGCCATGTCTCCTGTTCTGGCAAGACACTCTGCTTTTATTAGATACATTTCAGCAGTTGTCGGGCCCGATGGGATTTTATCTTTGAAAAAGAAGATGTAGCCAGGAAGGCCGTTTGTAGGCGTGTTTGAACCAAAATAGTATGAATAGTTTTCAACTATGTGAAACTCGTAGCGACGGTCATTGGCTTTATCATAAAGATTTATTAATTCTGTACTTGGCAAATAAAACCAAGAGCCAAAATTCTGCATGCGAAAATATAAAAATTCTTTCCAGCCAATCATATCAATCAGATTGGTTTGATTGTTGTGTGTATATGGAAGTTGCAGGGTGAAAGATGGGGCGCCTGTAACAGTATAAGTAGCGGACGTACCATAATACATTTCTGCAGGTTTATTGTAATCCACCAACACATTGTATTCGTTCAAAGCGAGGTTGGCATATTTCAAAGCTTCAGCATAATTATTTCTGTTGAGGTAGTACCTTGCAGCAAACCCATTAACAGCAGCTGTATTGGATCTCCAATGCTCTGGCCTTCCCCCTGAAACCAATGGTTTGGCTATTTTTAATGCCTCTTTTAAATCAGCTTCAATATCATTGTATGTTTTTTCAAGACTTTGGCGTGTTAAATCCTCTTCAAAACTTGTAAGTTTTTTACTTGGCAACCCCATTTCACCCTTGTTGGCCTCTGTATAGGGAAGACAATATGTATTTGCCAATTGCCAATACGCATAACACCTTAACATGTGTGCATCTGCTTTCAGCCTTGCTTTATCTTCTACACTACCGCCTGTCACCTTATCAAGGTTATTCAATACGGCATTCGCATAAAAAATATCCCTCCATTCGCCCCCAGAGCTTGCCCATAATACATCCCCGCTAGTCGTAACTGGTGCAAAGTCAACATCCCAGAATGCGCGAAAAATATTAGGCATAAAGGTGAAATTACCCCTCTTGTTATCATAGGTTTTGGCATTAAGACCATAATCATCTGTACCCATCCAACTTTGATTTTCATCGCTATAAAAAACACTATAGTTTTCCATCAAAGCTGTTAGCTGATCCGTTGTTGTCAAGGGCAATGAAGAATTTTTGCTAATCCTTTCGCTCAGGAACTTTTCGCATGAGCCTAGTCCATAAACTGTAGCAACAAGAACAATAAGGAGTAGTGATTTATTTCTGAATAACCTTTTCATATATTTCGTTTTATCTTTTTTAGAAATCAAACTTTAATCCAACTGTGGTTTTGGGTCTCGGATTTAAAGTTCCCAAGGCGTATAGCGGGTCTTCCCCATATTTATTTGCCAAGATCACAAAGAGGTCGTTTCCTTGGAGATAAATCCGGAAGTTGGTAAACCCTGTTTTTTTCAAAACAGATTTAGGCAGGTTGTATGTTAGATTTACTTCTTGCATCCTTATCCAAGATGCGCTTTGTGATAGATATGAAAAGTAGCTATGGAACCTATCCCAGAAGTAAAATCTTGGCTCGGTTGGATTTACCGGCAATGTCAGCATTTCTGATGATTTAGCATTGAGTGCTTCATCAACAAATTTGTTGGCCAACATTCTACTTGCGAAAGACCATTGCACTGGGTAATTAAAGCCTCTTCGCTGGAACACGTGTCCAAAGTTCCCCGTTACAATGAACGAAAGATTAAAATCTTTGTATTCAAAACTGTTCATAAATCCCAGTGTAACGGGCGCTACCATTGTTCCTGTCCGGTCAAGATAGGTTCTGGCATCGCCAGGTATGAATGTTTGCATATCAAAGTTTACGCTGCCTGGTCCCAAAACTGTTGGCTGGCCGGCAGTGTTAAAGCCCATGTATTTGTACATCCATAGTGAATTGGCATTATAGTCAACAGCATAGGATGAAGTATTTCTTGCAGTCAGTGATGATGAATTGTATTGGGCAATAAACAAATCTGTTATCCGGTTTTTATTATAGGAAAAATTCAGGTTACCTCTCCATCGCAGATCTTTCGTAATATCCATCATGGTACCTAATTCCATTTCAATTCCTTTGTTTACCATCTTTGCATTATTAAGGAATTGGGATGTTGATCCATTGACAGCTGGAATGGCAATGCTAGCCAAAAGATCTTTACCATTTCTTTGGTATAAATTGATATTACCAAATAATTTACCCTTGAAGAGTGAATAATCAAAGCCTATATTTGTTGTACCTGTCTTTTCCCAACGGAGTGTCGGATTGCCCAGGCTGGAAAAAGAGGCGGTATATTGATTGGTAAGTACATTTGGAGTTGAACTCAGGCTCAGCAATGGCATAAAGGACGTGCTTCTATCCTGATTCCCATTATACCCGTATGTAACACGCAAAGTCAGCCTATCAACAAATTTTACCTTAAAGAAATTTTCTTTCCATATCTGCCAACTTCCGCCTGCGGACCAAAAAGGATTATACCTGTATTTAGGATCATTTGTAATGAAGTTGGCACCATCGGACCTTACACTAGCAGACAAAGTATATTTGTCGTCATGGGTATATGCAGCATTACCGAAAGCAGAAAAAAATCGATCAGTTGTATATCCAAATGAATTGGTATATCCAAAGGTTGCAGTCTGATTTTGCCAGTTTCGGATGGTCAGGTTAGTGGGCACTCCAGTTCCATTTTGATTTCCATTAACGGGCGTTCCTCCTGGTCCATTTGGAAAAGCGCCCAACTGTAAGGTTGCATCATTATAACCGTATGTAGTTGGTTGGCCAAATGTTTGAGCAACCCTGCTTTGTTGTTCTGTTCCAGCAACAAAATTCAAATCACCTTTTGGACCAATCCGCCTATCTATCCGCATAATATTCCTGAAATTCCATGCCACAGACTGTGTTCTGCTTTGGTTCAATATTTGACCTTTAGGTAGATTCAAAATTGGTGCAGTTGTCATGGCAGCAGGAAGACCGGGGTTCCAAAAAGCATTCTGGTTAATTGTGTTACGCACCACAAAACTGTTCGTATCATACAAACTTCTATTTTGTGTCAAGAAATATTCATACTGGATACTTGATTCAAAACTTACGCCTTTGATAGGTTTTATGGTAATTCCAGCTTGCATTCTGGCATTATAATCCCTGGAAACCTGGCTACGGGTGTTGATTTCTCTTGCCGGATTATAACTCCAATCTGTATAAGGAAAGAGATTTCTGGGTACACTTCTTTCAATTGCTGGCGTGTAGTATTTTAAAGTTGTTCCTGTGTAACTCCCGTTGGCGTTTTGAAGCATCTCGTAAGGAGCCAGGCTTTGAATTTCTGCCAAGGATGAACCATTGTTGGTGTTAGCGTTGTGCTGTAAAGTTGTATTTAAAGAAAAATCAAGCCATTTTGTAACATTGGCCAATGTCCGATAGTTTGCTAAAAACCTTTTATTGTACGTTTCTTTAAAGTTTGATTGATTTTCCTCAAACATAAACGAAAACGCATTGCTCATTCTTTCAGTTGCACTGAATAAATTGATATTATACTGTTTTGATACCGGATTTGATAGGAGTAAATCTGAGATCTGTTCTCTGTTATTAAGCCCTTTCAAGCTATCCAACATTGCATCTCTTCTTCCTAAAGTAATGAATCCAAGCTTGTGTTCATTGAGAGCGTTTTGCCCCGGAGTCCATGTCCACCCGCTGTTACTAACAATGTTTCCTGCATTTGTTTGAGCACCCCATTTATCAAATGCCAACTTTTCATATTCAACTTGTTGGGCGGAAGATGCCAATGGAGCAGAATAGTTGAGGTCTATTTTACCTCCAATTCTTGTAAAAGCATTAAACTCTATCCGAATGGGTGTGCCTTTTTTTTGCTTTTTTAGTAGTAATTACTATAACTCCGTTCACGGCTCTGGACCCCCAAATCGAGGAGGCTGCCGCATCTTTCAAAATAGTTATGGATTCAACATCATTTGGGTTGATTGTATTGTAGCCTCCCTGAATAGGAAATCCATCTACAACAACAAGAGGCTCCTGGTTTGCAAAGAGGGTTGATAAGCCCCTGATTTGAAAGAATGGATTCCCCTCCTCATCCATCCTAAGTGCCTGCACACCTGAGGTTGTGCCAATAATTCGTGAAGAGATATTTGTTGTCGGCTTATCCAATTGCTGCCTGCTAATTACCCCAAAAGATCCCGTTGCTCTTTCCTTTGGCAGAGACTGATATCCTGTAGAAACAATTTGTACCTCATCTAAAGTACCCTCACTTTCAATTAAAGAAACTGTTACTGAGTTAGCATCTGCCGTAACAGAAACTTCAGTTGTTTTCATTCCTACATAAGAGATAATGAGTATTTGGGGTCCAACTGGAGCATTGATACTAAATTTACCAGACGCGTTTGTTTTTACGCCTTGTTTTAAACCCTTAATATTTACACTTGCATCTGCCAACGGCAGGTTATTCGGTCCGGTAACAGTACCATTGATGATGTGATTTTGCTGGGCAAAAGCAGGTACCAAAGAGAGAAAGAATAACAATAAGCAGAAAATTTTTGATAGCAGTTTCATGCAGTTTAGTTTAAGTGATTTGCACTAGGTGAAAATACTAAAAAAATAGACAAAATTCAAAATATATAATAAAACACTTGTTTTTCCGTTGCAAATCAAGTGAATCAGTATCTGTTTTATTACCAAACCATCAAAATGTTGAAAAAAATACATCCACTTCAATTCAACCGCTTACATTATCTTGAGGACCAAATCAACAATTGCTTATGTGTAAAAAGTACTGCTACATTGTGGTTGCTGCATTATTCCTGTGCATCAACAGTTTCGCACAAACCAGAACCGTTTCGGGTAAAGTGGTTTCAGAAACCGGAGAGCCCCTGATCGGCGCCAGCATTACCATCAAGGGAACCAAATCATCAACCCTTACAGGAAAAAATGGTGAATTCAGCATCAAGCCCAGCGCCAAAGCCACATCCATTTCAATTTCTTTTTCAGGAATGGAAACCGCCGAAGTCAGCATCGGTAAAAAAGACAACATTTCAGTTGTCATGAAAACGCAGGTTACCAATCTGTCCGATGTTGTAGTGGTTGGATACGGAACCATTAGGAAAGCTGATGCTACAGGTGCCGTGCAACGCATTTCCCGTGAAGACCTGATCCGCGAAAGTCCAACCAATATTCTTCAGGCCATCCAGGGAAAACTTGCCGGTGTCAATGTTACCCAAAATGACGGCGCACCAGGTGCAGGACTCAGCATCAGGGTGCGGGGATCCAATTCTTTCCTTGGCGGAACAGAGCCACTCTATGTAATTGATGGTGTGCCTTTCAACAATACCAGCAGCGGTTCTACGCCTTCTTCCATTGGAGGAGATGAGAAGCAGACACTCAACGTCATGTCCTTCATCAACCCCAATGATATTGAATCCATTGATGTATTGAAAGATGCTTCTGCCACGGCCATCTACGGATCAAGGGGCGCCAACGGTGTTGTATTGATTACAACCAGAAAAGGAAGGGTCGGAAAGGACAAGGTTGAATTGCTTGCCAATGTGGGCATGTCTGAAATCACCAGAAAAATTGACGTCCTCACACCTTACGAATATGCCGCATACCAAAACCTCTCCTACCTCAATGCCAACAGGTATGATGGCACAAGCTATACCATGCCATATCCCAACCTCGATCCGTTAAAGGATTTGACTACCAACTGGCAGGATGCGATTTTCAGGAATGGATTCCAGCAACAGTATACATTGAATGTTTCTGGTGGCTCTGAAAACGGAAGCCATAGCCTTACCATGAACCATCTGAGCCAAAGCGGAATTGTTCAAAATTCCAATTTCAGGAAAATCGGATTGAGCTATAACCTCTACAGAAATATCGGCAAAAACATCAAAATTGGCAGCAGCAACACGGTTTCCAATTCCATCACCAATGGGGTGAAGACAGGAACTGACAAGTCAGATGCAGCCAGTGCTGGCGTTATCCGCTCTGCCATCACCTTTCCTGCAACCATCGACTCTGTGGAGGAATATGATGGATCAGGCGAAGGTTTCTTCATTACCAATCCTGTCATTTATACAAAAAATGTATTGAACAAGGTGACGGCCCTCAATATTTTCTCCTCCAACTATATTGAAGCGAGCCTTGGAAAATATTGGAAAATCAGGGGAAATATTGGATTCAACTATGGATCGAATACCCGCGACCAGTATTATCCAAGAACGGTTTACGAAGGTTTCAGCATCAGGGGTTGGGGTTTGAAATCTGACAATCTTTGGAGCAGCATGGTATCCGAAGGATTGCTGACCTATAACCGGAAAATCAACAAGCACAGCCTTGTTCTTACAGGTGCGTCCACTTTTGAAAGAAGCAATGGTCAGAACAAAAGGGTGGAAGCAAAAACCTTCCCCAATGACATCCTGCAAAATGAAAACATGGAAGCGGCAGAACAAATTATGCCTGTTTCCTCCAACCGTTTCCAATCAACCCTGATATCATTTCTGGGAAGGATGAATTATTCCTACAATGATAAATATGTTTTCTCCCTCTCCTATCGTGAAGATGGATCAAGCAAGTTTGGTAAAGACAACAAATGGGCAGGATTTGCATCCTCAGGCCTTGCATGGAAAGCACACAAAGAAGGCTTCATGAAGGACCTGGACAAAATCAGCAACCTTACCTTCCGTTTGAGTTTTGGACAAACAGGCAATCAGGGTATAGGCTCTTATGCATCGCTGTCAAAACTGAATGTTTACAACTATCCATTCAATGGAGCACTGCAAACCGGTCTTGCAGACGATGTATATTCAGGACCAGCCAACGCATCACTGAAATGGGAAACCACCACTGCATACAATGGAGGATTTGACCTTGGCATACTCAAGGACAGGCTGAACCTGCATGTTGATGTCTACCTCAAAAAAACAGATGACCTTTTGCAATACGTGACCACTCCTGCATCAACTGGTTTTCAACGCCAACTGAAAAATTCAGGATCGGTACAAAACAAAGGACTTGAGGTTTCCATGGACTTCAATGTGATCAACAAGAAAAATTTCACCTGGAAAACAGGAGGAAACATTGCATTCAACAGGAACAAAATCCTGAGCCTTGGAGATGGCATCAAAGAACAGTATGCATCAAGGATTTCCACCAGGGATGCTCCTTTTGTGCAGCTCGCCGGTTATCCGATTGGCGCGCTGATTGGACATGTGGAAGATGGCTATTATGACAACGAGGCTGAAGTGAGGAGCTCTCCTGCCTATGCCAACCAACCTCCATCCATCATCCAAAGAATGATTGGAGAAATCAAATACCTCAACCTTGACAACGATGCATCATCCATCTCCATTACAGACAGGATGATCATTGGAGATGTAAACCCCGATTATATTTTCGGATTGACCAACAGCTTTCAGTACAAAAAATTTGAACTCAACGTTTTCATCAACGGTGTGCAGGGAAATGATATTGTGAACATGAACACGGCATTCAATGGCAATATTGGTACTTCAAAAAACATCAGCCAGGAAGTATTGGATGGTGCATGGCAGGCTGGAAAAAACAATACCGCCGCAACCGGACCCAAGGCCATTCGCCAGTTCTGGAGAACTTTGTTGCTCACCAGAAGGTTCATTGAAGACGGAAGTTTTGTAAGGATCAAAAATGTGACATTAGGCTATACCCTTCCTGCCAATGCAATCAGGGGAGTGAGTGCCATCAGGCTGGCATTGGGGGTAAACAACCTCTATACGTTCAC
>CAITQQ010000063.1 GCA_903894575.1 uncultured bacterium | reverse complement strand
AGAAAAAAGATTGAGTGCTGACACCATCAATTTTTCAGCAAGTGGTTCCTCCGTTTCCAAAGGTGAAACCCTCCTTGATACAGTCAACAACATTTTATCCATGAAGGTGGACATGGTGGTGATGCGCCACAGTGCAACAGGTGCGCCCCATTTTTTAGCGAAGCATATCCCCGCTGCCATTGTCAATGCTGGCGATGGTATCAATGAACATCCTACCCAGGCATTGTTGGATGCATTGTCCATCACAGAAAGATTGGGGGATTTGAAAGGAAAGAAAATAGCCATCATTGGAGACATCATGCATTCAAGGGTAGCATTGAGCAATATCTATCTACTCACCAAAATGGGGGCAGAAGTAACGCTTGCTGGCCCGCCCACCTTAATCCCCAAGCACATCAGGGATGCATTTGGCGTAAATGTCACCTATAACGTGAAAGAGGCCCTTGATTGGTGTGATGTCGCGAATGTTTTGCGCATCCAATTGGAACGTCAGAACCAGGTACTGTTCTCATCACTTCGGGAATACAACCAGGCTTATGGCATCACAAGACAGTTACTTGATTCTCTCCAGAAAGAAGTTTTGATCATGCATCCAGGACCCATCAACAGGGGAGTGGAGCTTGATTCAGATGTGGCAGACAGCAAACAGTCTATCATTTTGGATCAGGTTGAAAATGGTGTAGCTGTGCGTATGGCCGTCTTGTATCTCTTGTCAGGAAGAAAAGAAACAACATCTTAAAACACATCCATGCAAAAAATTTGTCTTTTCCCTGGCACATTCGATCCGATTACACTCGGTCATGTGGATGTGATCAAGAGAGCATTGCCCCTTTTCGATAAAATCATTGTCGCCGTTGGTATGAATGCAGGTAAAGCTCCCATGTACAGCCCCGAACAAAGGCAGACATGGATAGATGAGATTTTTAAAGATGAGGAGAAGGTTTCTGCTGCTGTTTATGAGGGCCTGACGGTGAATTTTTGTAAGGAAGTTGATGCCCAGTATATTCTCAGGGGAATCCGTTATGTGAGTGATTTTGAATATGAGAAGACCATTGCAGATGCCAACAGGACCCTTGATCCTCATATAGAAACTTTTTTTCTTACCTGCGAACCCAAATACACTTCAATCGCTTCAACCATTGTGCGAGACATCATCCGTAATGGTGGAGATGCCTCTCTGTTTTTGCCAGAAGTTGTTTCAAAATCAATCCTTCATCAGCCTTAGACCTGAATCTTTACCCAGCTATAGGTAGTATTTTTCAATCATTTCCCTGATGGATGGAAATGCTTTTTTTGCCAACTCGGCAGCTTTAACCTTGTCCGCCCAGAGCAATTCAGTGATGTCTTCTTCTATTTGTGGTATCAAGTCTTCTGTTCCCGTACATTCCATTTTATACCAATGTGATGGCTTGAGTACAGTTTTACCCTGAAATGCATAAGTATGATAAGTCGTTTGTAATTTTTCGCAGAGCCTGAGTTTGGATATGCCTGTTTCCTCTTCCACCTCTCTTAGTGCACAAGCTTCAATAGATTCGTTTTCATCCAGTTTTCCTTTGGGCATATCCCATTGTCCACGCCTTAACATCATCAATAATTCACCTTTGGGGTTGAAAACCATTCCCCCAGCAGCTTCAATGATCAATTTGTCCGCTAAAAATGACTGCCATTCCTGTTCTTGGGTAAAAACAATTGGGCCTGTGGGTTCGTGAACAATGATGTACATAACTTAATTTTCTTTTATGATGAGCTTGCCACAATTTTGCGGTATGACAAACGAAAAAACAGTTGCTGAAAAACTGCTACAAGTTAACGCAGTGAAGTTGAATCCCAAAGAACCATTTACTTGGGCATCAGGCTGGAAAAGTCCTATTTACTGCGATAACCGTAAACTCCTTGGGTATCCCTATGTCAGGGACTTTATCAAAAGTGAAATGTGCAACGTGATTTTTGAAAAATTTCCAGATGCAGAATTGCTCGCAGGAGTTGCCACTGCAGGCATTGCCTGGGGTGCGATGGCCGCAGACCAGTTGAAATTACCCTATATCTATGTAAGACCCAAACCCAAAGAACATGGATTGGGCAATCAGATTGAAGGATATTATGAAAAAGGAATGAAAACCATCATCATTGAAGACCTTATATCCACAGGTAAAAGCAGTCTACAGGTCGTTGATGTGGTAAGGAATGCTGGCCTCGAAGTGATGGGCATGGTTTCCATCTTTACATATGGTTTTGATGCCGCTGCAACTGCCTGTTCTGAAGCCGGCGTTCCAACGGTTTCCCTCACCAATTATCCTACCTTGATTGAATTGGCCATTGAGAAGGGAACCATCGATCCTGAAGATCAAAATACATTGTTAAACTGGAGCAAGAACCCATCAGAATGGGGGAGATAAGCATAATTTAGCATCAAATTCCAAAACATGAAAAAAGTAATTTTTGCTGTTTTTGCCATTTTCATTGGTTTTGTCTCAAATGCCCAACAAAAAAAACCAGTGACGGTCAAGGTAAATACTCCTACTGTTCAGTGTGACATGTGTAAAAAGAAAATTGAGGAATACCTGATGTATGAAGAAGGTATCACCAAAGTGCTTGTGGATTACAAACAGAAGAAAACAACTGTTACTTACCTAACCGATAGGACTAACCTTGAAAACATCAAAACAGCCATTGCCAATACTGGCTATGACGCAGATGAGATCAAAGCTGCTCCAGATGCTTATGACAAGCTTCCCAAATGCTGTAAAAAACCAGTAAAGTAGCTTGTTAAGTATTGAGCTTCAATATTTTCCATGCATCAACGCAATGGTTGATATAGTTGACTGCAGGACCGTTTTTTTTGACCACGAACTACCATTTAAACGATCAAGTTTCCGGAACAGGCTGTTGCTTCCAGGTGGAAATGGCCTCGTTTCCCTTACCATACCTGTCGTTGGTGGTAGATCTGTTAAATTACCGTTTAAGGCTATTGAGATTGATTACAGCAGTACCTGGCAACGCGATCACTTTCGCAGTTTGGACACCATTTATGGAAACTCACCCTTTTATTTCCAGTACAGGCCAGCGCTCAAGGAAATTTATGACCAAAATCCCAAATTCCTTGTTGACTGGAATCAAATTTGTTTTGATTGGATTGTCAAAAAAATGAAAATTAACCTGCGTTTGGTTCAGGAAGCAACCCCATCAATCGATAAAACCGAGATCAGGGAAAGGAAAGATTTTTATTTGCCATCTAACCGTGAGACAATGGGAAATCAACCATTCATCAAATATCCCCAATTGTTTGAGGATAGAATTGGGTTTAAGCAAAATGTATCTATTCTGGACCTATTGTTCAACCTTGGCCCTGATGCACTAAAGAAAATCACCCATCATGCTAAACCTCTTTGAGAATCAATCGTCTAAGAGTTTGTACATCAATAAATTTTCTTTAATTTTCCATATAGCCAATCAATGTTCATGAGAAAACTTTTTGTCCTTTTTGTTTTGATTTTTTTGGGGACAATTTCCTTTGCTCAGGATTTCTCCAACAAGGGTAAGGAATTTTGGATACCCTATTCATATCATGTTGGAATGGCTCCATACAGTGCCAGCAATCCAGTGGTGATGACCTTGTATTTAACTTCTGACATAACAACTACCTATGATGTAGAAATTTTTGGAGGTTCAAGTTTACAGTCGGGCACAATTAATGCAGGTCAAGTGCTTACATGCATAGTGCCAGTGTCAGCTTTTATTGATAACGAAGGAAAATTTATAAACAAAGCTGTGCATGTAACAGCAAAAAATCCAATTGTAGTTTATTCTTACATTACACAAAATGCAGTTTCAGGGGCTACATTATGTCTTCCCACAAATGTTTTGGGACGAGAATATGTTTCGATTAATTATACCCAGGTTTCAAATTCCGCTAATTCGAATTCATATTTTACAATTATTGCAGTTGAAGATAATACCCAGGTAGAAATAACTCCTACAGCAAATACCAAGAGTGGATGGGTTGCTGGCACTACCTATCCGGTAACATTACAAAAAGGTGAAATATATCAGGTTTTAGGAGCAAATAATAATAATGCCCAAGGAGGTTTGTACTATGGCAATGACTTGACGGGTTCTACCATTAAGTCGGTTGCAACATCGACCAGTCCTTGCAAAAAAATTGCAGTATTTTCCGGTGCAGGAAAAATCAAAATTGGAGCAAATTGCGGTACAAACAATTCGTCAGATAACTTATATCAACAATTATACCCCCTTGCTACATGGGGTAAAAATTTTCTAACAGTTCCCAGCTTTAGTAAACCATTAAATTATTACAGGATAATTAGATCAAAGTCATCATCAATTGTAAAGTTGAATGGTGCAGTAATACCTTCTGCATCATTTACCAATGGATATTATGAGTTTTCAGGAACAGTGCCCTATAAAATAGAATCTGATGAACCGATCTCTGTCTCTCAATATTTTACAACACAGGGTTGTGATGGGAATTCTTCCCCTTTAGACCCAGACATGATCATACTTAATCCAATTGAACAAAACCTATCCAAAGTTACGCTTGTAAGCTCTAACCTGGTTGCCACTGCCAATAGACAACATCATTTGCAAATCATCATGCCCAATTCAGGTACAGGAATCAGTTCTTTTAAATTGGACGGTAATCCAGTACCTGTATCTTCTTGGGTCAAACACCCAGAGAATTCCTCATATTCTTATTTATATTTAAGCAACGTAACCCAAGGCTATCATACATTAAACTCAGATTCAGGTTTCAATGCCCTTGCATATGGATATGCAGCAGCGGAGTCTTATGGTTATTCAGCAGGATCCAGTGTCAAAGATTTATATCAGACGTTAACTACAAACAACAAATACGCTACCGTAAAACTTCCAGCAACTTGTAAAGGCACACCTTTTAAAATCTCAATTACATTACCTTATATTCCAGTATCATTAGAGTGGAAAGTTCCCAATTACCCTGTAATCCCAAAGGATAATAGTCCATTATTAGATTCTACCAGTTTAGTCGCAGGAAAAAAAGTTTATCATTATTCGCTTCCGGGGACTTATAACTATGCTGCAGTTGGAACCTACAATATCCAGGTAATTGCCAACAATCCAACCACCGATGGATGTTCTGGGGAACAGCAAATTGATTTTGATTTACAAGTTTTTGAACCGCCCAAAGGTGGATTTAAGTTTACCACATCGAATTGCATCACAGATTCCATTGCTTTTGTCGATACTGCATCCTCAGTGGGCAGACCTATCATTGGTTATTCATGGGATATGGGTGATGGCAACTTCAGTTCACTGAAAAATTTTAGTTACAAGTACAAGAATCCCGGTAAATACTCAATTAAGTATTTTGCTTATACAGACGTTGGGTGTTTAACAGACACCATCATTCAAGATGTTTATGTAGACAGCGTTCCTTTAGCAAATTTTTCAATCCTTGGTCCTACTTGTCAAAACAAAGATGTCACTTTTGTTGATGCTTCCCGTGTTGGGGGAGGAGCAAGTATTAAAGAATGGTCTTGGTTAACAAATACTGCCTTCATCAATACCACAAATGCAAATGTCATTGAAAAATTCACTGCATTGCAGCAATATACAATTCAGCTAAGGGTCAAAACCCAGAATGGCTGTTTGAGCCCAATCAAGTCCTTGACATTTAACAACAGCCCAAACCCAACTGTAGGTTTCAGTTTGCCCAAGATTTGCCTTCCTGATGGGATGGGAACTTTCAATGACCAAACTTCTATTCCAGATGGTAGCCAGGCTTCATTTATCAGAAACTGGTATTTTGGAGATCCCAATGCAACATCAACCAATATCGACACTGCATTGAACCGCATATCTCCTTCACACAAATACACAGCTGTTGGACCTTACACTATCAAACTGATCATCAGGACAAATAATGGCTGTGTTGATTCACTGAGCAAACAACTCACTGAAGTTTTCGCTCAGCCAAAGGCAGATTTTTCTGTTACTCCTGAAGTTTGTTTGAGAGAAAACACAAAAATGAACGACCTGACCAATCCGCAGGGAAGAACCATGGTCAAATGGAATTGGACCCTTTCCAATGGGTTGAAAGATACCCTGCAAAATCCTTCGTTCACCCTTGCCTCAGCTGGCACCTATACTGCGAAGTTGGTAGGCTTTACTGCCGATGGTTGTATCAGTGATACAGCAACTAAATCCTTTATTGTTCATCCATTGCCCCTTGCAGATTTTAAAGTTATAGCTCCTGCTTGTGAAACAGAAACTGTTTCTTTTGAACAGCTTTCAACTGCAAATGTTGGAACCCTGACAAGGTGGAACTGGCGTTTAGGAAATGCTGCAATCGCCCAGGATTTTACCAATGCCAGTTTGGTAACTAAAACTTTTGCGACATGGGGTGATCAGGTGATAAAGTTAATGGTGGAAAATAGCAAAGGATGTAAAAGTGATACAACTACAAAAACAATTAGAATCCATCCTAAACCTCTTGTAAACAATAGCATTCCGGAAGTATGCCTGAGTGATGCGTTCGCTGAATTCTCAGACAGCAGTAAAATTGCAGACAACAGTACAGGATTTGCACATCTTTGGAGATTTGGGGATGCAAATGCAATTCCTTCAAATCCTGATAGCTCAGTGCTTAAAGATACAAGACACAAATATACTGCAGCAGGAACTTACACCATGTCTCACAGGGTTACCAGTCTTGCGGGTTGCGTTTCAACCAAGACAGCATCTTTTATTGTGAGCGGTGCTGTTCCAAAGTCAAGCTTTGTGGTTTTGTTGCCGGATTCACTTTGCAGCAATGATACAGTCAGGATAAAAAATTTATCTACCGTCGACTTTGGATTTATTGGCAAACTTGAAATCTATTGGGATTATGATAACAATCCAACCATAAAAGATGTGGATCAATTGCCAGACTCAGGCAAGATTTACAAACATGTTTATCCCAAGTTTTCCAATCAGCCACTAAAACCTGTCAGAATTGTCGTACGTGCATTTTCTGGAGGAAGTTGTTCTGATGATGAGAACAGTCAGGTAAGTTTGTTGGGAAGTCCTGCTGTACAATTTGATTCAATTCCTGGCATTTGCTTGGATGCAACACCCCGTCAAATCACACAAACCAAGTATACAGATGTAACCGGCATTGCTTCAGGAGATTCTCTCTTTACTGGAAAAGGGATAAATGCCAAGGGGCTTTACACCCCATTGAATGCTGGGGTAGGTACTTATGTTTTACAGTACACATTTACCGCTTCCAATGGTTGCAAGGATACAGCCAGCAAAAGCATCATTGTTTGGCCCAGACCAACTGCAGACTTTGTTTTCAGCACCTTGAATTGTGAAAAAAATCCAATCACATTTACCAGCAAGTCAGTTCCCAATACAGGCAACCTGGTAAAATGGAACTGGAATTTTGGCGATGGTTCACCGATTCAATCTACTGGTAATGCCAATCCTTTGAACTACACTTATTCCTTATTCAAATCTTACAGTGTAAGCCTGGATGTTGTAACCAACAATGGATGTACCAGTGTACCCAAAATACTTCCTGTCATTGTTTATCCGCTTCCTATATTGAATTTTGATCTTCCCAAGGTTTGTTTGCCTGAAGGAAAGGCATTGTTTACAAACAAAACTACGATTCCAGATGCCACTGGTTCTCTTATTACCTATTTATGGGATTTTGGGGATCCTAACAATACCAATCCAGCAGTTACCAAAGACGGTAGACACAATTATCTTTCTTTGGGCAATTACAATGTAAAATTGGTAGCAACAAGCAATAACAATTGTAAAGATTCATTGACAAAGCAACTGGTTGATGTATTCCCACAACCCAAAGCCATCTATAGTAGCCTTGATTCAGCTTGCCTTGGTAAAGACATTCAATTTACCGATAAAAGCAATGGCTTTGTAAGACCAATTACCGCATGGAATTGGGATTTTGGGAATGGCAATGTCGATAATACAAAAAATCCACTCTATCTATTCCGAGCGACTGGTACTTTCAATGTAAGCTTGTTTGTAGTAAGTTCTGAAGGATGTATCTCTGATACCGCAGTGAAATCAATCACCATCCATCCTTATCCTAAAATTTCGGCTGGCCCTGACATGTTTGTTTTGGATGATGGTCAAAAAACAATCGCTGCCACAGCCACAGGAAATTCACTCACTTATTCCTGGTCGCCAGCAACCTACCTCAATTTTACCGACATCCTTCAACCCATTGTTGTAAAGCCTCAAGATGATATTGTCTATACCCTTAGTGTCACAGGAAGGGGAAATTGTACAAGTACTGATGATATTGCCATTACCGTGCTAAAACTTCCTAAGCCTCCGAATACTTTTACACCCAATGGAGATGGTATCAATGATCTTTGGGATATTAAATACCTGGATCAATACCCCGGTTGTATCATTGAAGTCTATTCACCCCAGGGCCAACTTGTGTTCCGATCAGAAGGATATGCAAAACCATGGGATGGAACATATAAAGGAAATACTATGCCCACTGGAACATATTATTATGTTATTGACCCAAAATCTGGCAGAAAAAAAGTTGCTGGATATGTAACCATTTTTAAATAGCGATGATGAGAAGATTGTTATTGTTGTATCTATGTTTTGTTTTTGTGAATGTATCCAATGCCCAACAAAGGCCACATTATACCCAGTACATCATGAACAATTATATTGTCAATCCCGCAATTGGTGGAATTGAAAATTATGTTGATGTGAAACTCAGTGCCAGAAACCAATGGATAGGTATCGAAGGGGCACCCAAAACCTTCTATGCAACCATTCATGGGGCGATTGGAAAATCAGACTACCGTGAATCAGTCACCTCTTTTGACATGAAGGGACAAAATCCAAGAGGAAAGGAGTATTGGGCAAATTATACTTCTGCCCCTCCACATCATGGGGTAGGTTTCACTGCAGTCAATTATTCTACAGGCTATATCAATCGCATGACCACTTTTGCAACCTATTCCTATCATGTGGGACTAACAGGAGCAACAAGCCTCTCCGCTGGTTTTGGTGCAGGATTTTCCTCCATCAATGTCAATAAAAGCAAAATTACACTTGCAACAGCTTTCGATCCAGCCATCGGGACAACAGTCAATGATATCAGCAAGATCAAGCCAGAATTGAATGCAGGGTTATGGCTCTATTCATCAAATTATTTTGCAGGCCTTTCTGCCCAGCAAATCATTCCAGTGAAATTCAACCTTGTTGACAGTTCAGCGTATAAATCAACCCTCGTTCCACATGTTTTTGCCACTGCAGGTTACCGTTTTTTTCTCAACCAGGATATAACAGCATTACCATCGGTGATGATGAGGTATATTGCTTCAACACCCCTGTCATTTGATTTGAATGTCAAAACACAATACCGTGACCTCATGTGGATTGGTGCGAACTATAGAATGGGGGATGGATTTTCAGGTATGGTTGGTTTGAATGTTGCCCATACCTTCAATATCAGTTATGCCTATGATCTTAACAAGGGTAAATATCTGCTGAGCACCATGAACAGGGGAACACATGAAATTGTGTTGGGTTTTACCCTGAACAACGCGTACGGAGATCTTTGCCCAAGGAATATTTGGTAATCCCTCAAATCTGCTTAATTTTATAAAAAATCATAACATGTTAAATCGGTCTTTAAGCTTTTTAATGATGATGACGGTTTGTTTGACCATGTCATGTACAAAAAAATCTACGCCAACCCCAACGCCTCCCACACCACCACCACCTGTAGTAGAAGTGGAAGAGAATATCTCATTTTCTCTGGATCCTGATCCAGGAACGACAACGGCAACTGCCCTCTCTGGTATATATTCCTTCAAAGTAATCTTAAGTTCTAAAATGCCAACTACAGGGATCAGTATTGACATTACAACCAAATCTGATCCTTCAGGAACATTGCTCGACAGCAAAAACGTAAAATCTACTGTAGCATCCAACGATATTTCTACTGGCACATTGGTTTCAGGATCTCTTTATAGTGTAACAGTTGCTGTCACCAGTCAAAAAACAGCCAGCAATACCCTTACAAAGACTTTTAAGGTTGCCAGGAAATAATCAATCTGAATTTTCCTTTTAACACTTTATAGCATAAAAAATCCCCTTCAATCGAAGGGGATTTTTTTATTGGATTGATTTAAAAAACTAATCGATAGCTTTTCTCTCGTCAATTTTTATCATGACTTTATCACCTTTGATCATTGATCTGTATTTTTCAGCATCAACAATCTTTCCATTTACCTTCAGTACGTCTTCCTCAAATTCAATTGTATTTGAGCCCTCTCCAATCAAACCATCTGCTTTCAATGCCTGAATCAGTCCTTGATCAGGACCTTCAGTCATCCTGATTTGAGCATTTGAAGTATCTGAATTGATGATTGAAATCTCAACATTCTTTTGGATGTTGGTAGTTTTAGTTGGGTGCATTTGTGCAAGGGTAGGGGCAATAACCAAAGAAACAATCGACATCAATTTGATGAGGATGTTCATAGAAGGACCGGAGGTATCCTTGAATGGATCACCTACGGTATCTCCGGTTACAGAAGCCTTGTGGGGTTCGGATTTCTTGTAAAATACCTCTCCGTTGATTTCTACGCCTTTTTCAAAACTTTTTTTTGCATTGTCCCAGGCACCACCTGCATTGTTTTGGAAGATACCCATCAAGACACCACTTACAGTGGCACCAGCCAAAAATCCACCCAATGCTTCAGGTCCCAACAAGAAACCAATCAACAAAGGAGAAACAATGGTGATGGCACCAGGCAACATCATTTTTTTGAGGGATGCTTCTGTTGATATGGCAACACATTTGTCATATTCAGGCTTGCCAGTACCTTCCATGATACCAGGAATGGTACGGAACTGACGACGTACTTCTTCCACCATGGCCATGGCAGCTTCACCAACCGCACGGATGGCAAGAGAGGAGAATATAAACGGAATCATACCCCCGATAAACAACGAGGCCAATACATCTGCTTTATAAATATCGATGTGTTGATTGTCTGGCATGGCTACACCCACAAAGGCAGCAAAAAGGGCAAGAGATGTCAATGCTGCAGAAGCAATTGCAAATCCTTTACCGCTGGCTGCAGTAGTATTACCAACCGCATCAAGAATATCAGTTTTTTCACGAACCTCACCAGGTAACTCACTCATTTCTGCAATTCCTCCTGCATTGTCTGCTATAGGACCGAAAGCATCAATAGCCAACTGCATACCCGTAGTAGCCATCATACCAGCTGCAGCAATGGCTACACCATACAAGCCCGCACAGGCATAAGAACCATAAATACCACCAGCCAATACCAAGATGGGAAGGAAGGTACTTTCCATTCCGATGGCCAAACCACCAATGATATTGGTTGCATGACCTGTAGCAGATTGGCGAATGATGCTCATAACAGGGCGCTTGCCCATGGCAGTATAATATTCTGTGATGATGCTCATGAGTGCACCAACGATAAGACCAACTGCGATGGCGCCAATAACACCATTGCGTGTGAACTCAAGCCCACGCAGGGTCATGGTTTCTGGTAAAGTATAGTTTACAATAAAATAAGCTGCAATAGCAGTAAGTACCATTGAACCCCAGTTACCCATGTTGAGGGCTTTTTGTACCGCATGTGTACTTGCACCGGTGGCGTCACTTACCCTTACAAATAAGGTACCTACAATAGAAAGAAGGATGCCCACGCCAGCAATGACCATCGGCAATAAGATTGGGGCAATACCACCAAAATTATCATTTGAAATGGTTTCCTGTCCAAGAACCATGGTAGCCAGTACAGTTGCAACATATGAACCAAACAAGTCCGCACCCATGCCTGCAACGTCTCCTACGTTATCACCCACATTGTCTGCAATGGTGGCTGGATTTCGGGGATCATCTTCTGGGATTCCTGCTTCTACTTTACCAACAAGGTCAGCACCTACGTCTGCAGCTTTGGTATAGATTCCACCACCCACACGGGCAAACAGGGCAATGCTCTCAGCTCCTAATGAAAACCCTGTGAGTACTTCAATGGTGCGCAACATACCTTCAGCATCTCCATCTGGAGCAAAAAAATGCTTCAATACGATGAACAATCCCCCAAGACCCAAAACGGCCAATCCTGAAACGCCGAGGCCCATTACTGCACCACCGGTGAAGGATACATTCAATGCCTTGCTTAGGCTTGTTTTTGCTGCTTCTGCAGTACGCACATTGGCTTTTGTAGCCACTTTCATCCCAATATAACCTGCAGTAGCACTGAAAACAGCACCAATGATGAAGGAAATGGCAATACTCCAATGGCTTTCGGCATTGCTTTTCGCCATAAAACCAAGCAACAATGCTACAATGGCAACAAAATAGGCCAGAATTTTCCACTCTGCCTTCAAAAATGCCATCGCTCCTTCAGCAATATAATTGCTGATTTCTTTCATTCTTTCAGATCCGGCATCCTGCTTTGATACCCAGTTGAACTTGATAAGTGTGTAAAGCAGTCCGACTACTCCCATCATGGGAACGAGATAGATCAAATTTTCCATAAACAATTCTAATGCGTTTGGTTATTGAACTAAACAGTGTTTTACTGACTTAGGGGCAGCAAAAATAGACAAAAACTGATGAAAAATGAAGCTTTTTTGCGGAATCATTTTTCCCCTTGGGAATAGGATATTCAGGGCGAGATCATCACTCATCATCATCTGACTGGATACCATATCCTTTGAAAATTCCGGCTATTTTTTTGGCCTGGTAAATACTACGGTTGAACTTGTTTCCCAATACAATGATGGCTGTGGAGTCGGCAGGAAGTCTACTGAAAACCGTATTGTTTCCATGCCACCAACCATTGTGATAGATGATCTTCTTGCCAGTGGGCATTTCAACCAGCCTCCATCCCAGTCCATAGTTGCGGGTACCCCTTCTTTCATAACTATATCCCCTAAATGCCTCTTCCAGTGTTTTTTCTGAAAATAGTTGGTTATTTGAAAGGGCCCAATCCCATTTCATCATATCTCTTGGGGTACTATAGATGTTTTTGTCACCATAAACACCATCTAGAAACATCATTGGCTCCTTTCGGTTATTGAATTTATAAGAAGGCAGGACTGTTTCGGCCATTTCTGTGTTATATACAAAACTATTGTTCATCCCAAGGGGCTTGAAGAATACTGTATCGAGGTAGTCAGAAAAACTTGATTGACTCACTTTTTCAACAATCAAGGCCAAAAGGGCATAATTGGTATTACAGTAGTCAAAATAGGCATTGGCCCTACCAGGTTTGAGCTTTTCAGCATTTTCAATCAACAATTGTAAAATATCTGCATTGGTCACAAAACGGTGTGTATCCCAACCCATTTTTTCTACAAAATGGACATAATTGGGTAATCCGCTCCGGTGACTGAGCAGGTTTCTGATGGTTATCAATGGGAATGGGAATCCCGGCAGGTATTTTGTGACAGGATCATCCAACTGTAAAGCAGCATTTTCCCATAGTTTGAGGATGGCCATGGCCGTGAATGTCTTAGAAACTGAGGCAAGGTGGAACGAAGTGGAGGAATCAACGGGTTCACCACTCAATATATTTTGAAGACCTTGGTATTTTTCAAAGATAATTTTACCATTTCTGGCAACTAGTATGGCACCGTTGAACCTAGAACGAAGCAGAGTTTGTTCAAAAAAATGCTGGCTTGAATTCCTGAGTTCCTGGTCTATGGGTGTAAAAGCAGCATTGGATGTAACATTGAGTGTTGATACAGAGGATATAGGTTTCGGTGGACTTGTCTTTCTGTT
>CAITQQ010000062.1 GCA_903894575.1 uncultured bacterium | reverse complement strand
TCTTTTGTAAACCCTCCAGCAATCCTGAAATTGTTCAGGTCGGTTGCAGTGAGCCCCGAAGTAGCCATCCCTCCAACATGATTATTGGTGCTGATCAACACCACCGATTTGCCCATCTTGGCCACCTGCAATGCAGCAGTGATGCCTGCAGGCGTTTCTCCATACACGCATACATCAAAAATCCTTTCTTTTGCTGTTGCACAAGCAAAAATGAAGAGGGTCAAGAGCATAGTATGGAGCAATCGTTTTAGCGTGTTTTGGAAGCCGATCATCATATTGAGATTTTAATGCGCGCAATTTATTGCAATCTACATTCTGATGGATTGATTTACAGGGTATATTTTATTGTAAAAATGAATCAAGAAATGCGCATTACCTTTGCCATCTAAATCATTCCCGTGTACCAAGAAGCATTTGAAGCCATTGTCAACAGCAGAAGATCCAACCGCAGTTATGACCCAGCAGTGGAAGTGCCTGATGAAGTCATCAGGAAAAGCCTGGAGCTGGCCATTTTATCCCCCAACAGCAGCAACATGCAGTTGTGGGAATTCTACTGGATCAAATCTGAGGAATTGAGGGAAAAATTCACGCCACTTTGTTTGGGGCAGTCTGCCGCAAAAACAGCCAAACACCTGATGGTCTTCGTTACCAGGCAAGACCATTGGAAGGCCCATGCCAAATGGAATTACAACAATTTCAAGGCCACGATTGTCGACAATGCACCCACCAAAAGACAACAACGTGGATTGGATTATTATGGGAAGCTGATGCCGGTGGTATACGCACAAGACTGGTTTGGTTTCATGACACTGATCAGGAAAGTTGTTTGTTTCGTCAAAGGATTCAACAATCCTTTTGCGCGCATCTCTGGCAGCCGTGATCAAAAAGTGATTGTCCACAAATCTTGTGCACTCGCTGCACAGACCTTCATGCTGGCCATTTCTGCACACGGATACGATACCTGCCCAATGGAAGGCTTTGATTCAAAACGGGTAAAAAAATTGATGGGGCTTCCTGCCGGTGCTGAGGTCAACATGATTGTATCTATTGGAAAAGGGACTGAAAAAGGCATCCACGGAGAGCGGAAAAGACTGCCTTTTGAAGAGGTTGTTTTTGTGCGATAACAATATTCCTAGAACAATCACGGAAATTGTATTTCGAAAAATCTAGTCTTTGGAAGTTATATGGCCTAAATTACTCAATCTGTATCCTCTGCTTTCAACAGCCTGATGTCCTTCCCAAGCTGCTCCATGTCCAGGTCGAGCGTACCATTGTAAATGCCCCTGATTCTTCCGTTTTTATCTACCAGCAATACGTGTTCGGTATGCAAAAAATCTGTGCTGTCCTTAGTAAAACCCAATGCCTCTTCTGCAAAATACGACCTGCGGGCAAGGGTATAGATATCAGCCTTGGGGCCCGTTAGCAAATGCCAATTGGGAGCAATGATTTTGTTGGTGGTAGCATATTCTCTCAATCTTGAAACACTGTCACGCCAGGGAGTGACAGAAAATGATAGAAATACTACCGCGGAATCCTTTTCATATGCATGGTTGAGTTTGGCAATCTTGTTCATCATGCCAGGACAAATGCTCCCACATCCGGTAAAAAAGAAGTTCGCCACCTGAATCTTCCCCTGCACATCTTTCTCAGAAAATGCATGACCTTCCTGGTTTTTCAGATCAAATTTACCAATGGTATGGGTGATGGTTTTTTCAACTGACGCTGACCCATTCAAAAAAACCGGACTAAAATCTGGTGTATTGTAATAGGGCAAAGCCTTTACTGAAGGCTGTTGCCTGCAAGCCGCCATCAGAAAAAACAAACTAATTGATGCCAACACTGTCCGATACATTGATACAGTTTTTTGTTCCGAGCAAACCATAACGCCTGCCGTTGCGGATGATATAATTGGAACGGATGCTGCCATCATCGTACCATTGTTTTTGCGCACCTGATTCATATCCCTTCTCGTAATTCATTTCCCGAACCAGCTTGCCGTCTGGATTCCATTCCCGGCAAGTGCCCTGGTATTCTCCATTGGCAAAAAAATAATGTGATTGGATTTTCCCATTGCTCCAGTATCGTTTCAATGGACCAGTTTTGACGCCCAACACATAGTAGCGCTGCTCCATCAAAACGCCATTCTCATGAAACCTTCTGAACTCGCCATGTTCCAATCCGTTGTAGAAAGCAGATACCGACAGCGTATCCTTTGTGGCAGGATAGAATTCAACTTGCTCAATGCCCTTGGGTTGCATCTTGCATCCCATCAAAACAATCAGGCAAAGGGCAAACCAACTAATTTGAAACCGTCCCGGCTGTTCCAAAGAAACCATTTCCATTGATATAAGGATCTGCATCCGTGATATGATAGTGATAAATGCCAGCAGGATAATCAGTAGTGGCATGCTTGTGTCCATGATAGGCGTCCAAGC
>CAITQQ010000061.1 GCA_903894575.1 uncultured bacterium | reverse complement strand
TCCAATGTTGTAGAAAAAAGAAAAAAGAAAAAAATCAGCTTTGCCACTCTGCTTGTTTGTGCGGGGATCGGACTTTCCTTTTTTGCAGAAACCGGCCATGTCGACAGTCTTTTCATCCTGGCGGGAATCGCTGAAAAATATTTGAATAAAAACAAGGAAATCGGTTTTTCCGAAGCAGGGATTGTCATGAGTGGCTTGTTCCCCAAAAAATACAGCTGGTCTGAATTGAGCAATGTCATCATCAAGGATGATTTGCTGACCATCGATTTCAAGAGCAACAAAGTCATGCAACATCATACAGACGACGAGGAGGATGATGAGTATGAAGTGGAGAGTGATGAGTTTAATGAATACTGCAGGGAAAAGTTGAAGAAAAGTTGAAGGGGTTGAAGGGGAATATAAATTCTTCAACCACTTCAACTTGAATTCCGGAGTAATTTGATAAAGAGCCAATTCTTCAACCCCTTCAACTTGACGTCCAGAGTAATTTGATAAAGAACCGATTCTTCAACCCCTTCAACAATTTAAGTCTTAAATTTGCGCATGGTAATTTCACAATCGCCTTACCTGCTGTATTCAGACGGAAAGGGAAATATCTTTGAGGATGAAACGCTATACGCCATTGGGCGTGCGGGTTGGGATGCATTTCCGGTAGAAGTTGAGGAGTGGATCAAGCTTCCTGATGGAGGATCCCTCTATGAATTGCCCGGCAGAAAAGGGATTGGCATTGACGTGGAAACAGGCGATATGCGCTTGTGCGATAAGGGTTGGGCCGTTGCGGCCTTTATTCCTCCTGCCCATACCGGTACTTTTATTGCCGCCTTTGAAACGGCTTCTGATGCAGAAACCCTTCCCCTGTTTTGCTATACCGCGGCCGGATGGTACAAAGAAGAATTCTATGTTACAGCTGTTCGCATAGAACAAGACATTCGCCAGGAATGTGCCGGCTATGATGCTGAAAAAATCGAACTGGGTGTTGAGCAAATGTTGAAAGCCTATCCCAACAACAGGCTGGTCAGCCATCTTGCTGAAACCTGCTGCAGAACCTATACCTGCCCCGCAGCCAGAAACTATTTCATCGGCCGATGGGAATGCCCCATACCCACCTCCCCCGCCTGTAACTCCAATTGCATTGGGTGTATTTCATTTCAGCCTGAGGCGGAATCCATCACGTCTCCACAAGACAGGCTACAATTCAAACCATCTCCAGAAGAAATTGTAGAATTCACCGTGCCGCATCTCACAGATGCTCCCTTCCCACTCGTCAGCTTTGGCCAGGGCTGCGAAGGCGAACCCCTGTTGATGTGGGAAACCATTCGGGTGGCGATCAAAGAGATAAGAAAACACACTTCCCGCGGAAGCATCAACATCAATACCAATGGATCGATGCCCAAGGCCGTGAGAGCGCTTTGTGAAGCAGGCCTCGACTCAATCCGCGTCAGCACCAATTCCCTGCAGAAATCTTGGTATGAAAGGTATTACCGCCCTAACAATTACCAGTTTGAAGACATCATAGAAAGCCTGAAAATTCTGGATGAATTTGGCGGCTGGAGCTCCATCAATTATTTTGTTTTCCCTGGCATGACGGACACCGAAGCAGAGTACGAGGCCCTGCGAAAAGTAATCAAGGAGACCAACCTCAAAATGATCCAGTGGCGAAATTTCAATATTGATCCAGACTGGTATCTCAGAAAAATGGACATCACTGAACCATTTGAAATCATGGGGATCAGAAACATGATGGAGATGATCAGGGAAGAATTCCCATCCCTAAAATTTGGCTATTTTAACCCTCCCATGGAAAGGATCAAGGGGGATTTTGAGAAGGATTTTGCGCAGTGGGGGTAAGGGATGAGGGACGAGGGACAAGGGGCGAGGGACGAGGGACAAGGGACGAGAATTTGAGAGGTTTAGGAAATTGTCCGTAAATCATCATCCACAATCTGATTCCTCCTTGAATTTTAACATGAAAAATTGGTATTGATTGTAAAAAAGATTCGAACTTTAAGTAACCCTCACCGCTTAACCCTCATCCCTTAACCCTTTATGCCCAATTTCGAGAACGAAAAAAACCTCAAAGCCAGTGCCTACACCCTCTTGATTGTTGGGGCGATACTGGCATTGTGTTTTATCATTTCTTGGGCGCCACCAGTTGCTCCTCCTCCGCCTGATGAAGAGGGTATGGAAGTGAATTTGGGGGATAGTGAAACAGGTGAAGGCGATATTCAACCCCTTATTCCGGGTGAACCTTCTGCTGAAACGGAGGAAACAGTCAGCTCTCCCCCACAACCAACACCGGTTCAAACAGCTGAAAAAGAAATAGAAAC
>CAITQQ010000060.1 GCA_903894575.1 uncultured bacterium | reverse complement strand
CAAGGCCGGGTTTGAAAACAATACCGGAGATCGGCTTGATCCGGTTACTTCAGCCGGAAAGAGCACCTATGCAGGCATATCCATTCCTGTATTGAAAGGATTGTTGTTTGATAAACGAAGGGCTGCCGTGCAGCAATCGAAGTTGCTTGTTCAAATGAGCAGACAGGATCAACTGCAGCAGGTCGCAGATCTGCTCTACGATGCGGTGGATGCATATTGGAAATGGACTGCAGCCCACCAGGTATATACCATCCTTACAGAAACCACTAACAACAATGCCAGGCGTTTTGAATTTGTAAAACGCGCATATGCATCAGGAGACAGGGCTGCTATCGATACCACAGAGGCATTATCGCAATTGCAGGGCTTTCAGGCCATGCAGGCACAGGCCTGGCTTGAATTGCAGCGCCAGCGTCTTGAGTTGAGCAATTTCCTCTGGAAGGACGATGCTGCACCCTATGAACTGTCTGATGATGTTGTGCCTGATTCTTCCTGGAACCTCGTGTTGATCAAGGAATATCCTTTGCCTGTATTGGCCGATGCCATTGATCAGGCATTGCAATCCCATCCCAAATTGATGTCCCTGGACTACAAGCAAGATGTATTGGAACTGGAGAAGAAAGCAAAGTTTCAGGGCCTGTTGCCAACGCTTGATCTGAATTATAATTTTCTCAACAAAGGGTACGGCGTAAATAAATTCTTTGCACAGCCATTGTTCGAGAACAACTACAAGTACGGCGTACAGTTCGGAATGCCTTTGTTCCAGCGGGACGCCAGGGGCGAATACAGCAAGGCCAAAATAAAACTGGCTGATGTTGATTACAAGACTAAACAAACAAAGCTGGAAATAGAGAACAAGGTTAAATCCAGTTTCAATGATATCCTCGCCTTGCAAACACAGTCATTGTTGTTCCAGGACAATTTGAGGAACCAGGCCCTTTTGCTGAAGGCAGAAGAGTCAAAATTTTCTATTGGAGAAAGCAGCATGTTTCTTGTCAATACCCGAGAAATCAAGTTGCTGGAAACCCGTCAAAAACTGGCTGAACTGAAGACCAAATTCTTCAAATCTTTGTTGGGAGTGCAGTGGGCTTCGGGGCAGTTAAGATAACATGCTTGATTTTCTTTCTTTTCCAGGTATAGGTGATATGAATCTTTCCATCATTCGTTTGAATAACAAAAGGATACGAGAATTCTGCACCTGGTTCATTTTCAAGAATCGCATAGGGCTCCCAATGTTTTCCATCATTGGAAATGGCAACATTCAGGGGAGACCGACCACCCCATCCTTCTTTTTCTGAAGCAGGAGGTTTTACATTGTTGTACACCAAGAGGTGTCTGCCGTCTTTGAGCGTGATCGCATCGATGCCAGAATTGTTGTTGGGTATTTCGGTTTGTGCCAGTGGGCTCCAGGTTCTTCCATTGTCGTAGCTCCAGGTTTCATTGATGGTCCGGTTCTGGCTCCTGCAGAGCGCCTGCAAGGTGGATGCATCGTGTCGTAGTATTGCTGGTTGAATGCCCGTGATGGGATTGGCATCATTCAAATCCGGGCCCTTGCTCCAGGTTCTCCCATTGTCTGGCGTAAATTCAAAATGCACTTTCCAGCCGCCTTTTTCGGTGCTGGATGGGCAGATCAACAAACCATCCGACAAATAAGGCTGATTGCGGATCGGCCCCAAGATGCCATCTGGCAATGCTTCTGCCTTGCCCCAGGTTTTGCCAAAATCAGATGAACGTTTCATCCAACCTGTCCAGCCCTGAACATAGGGCCCGATTTTGTAAAAAAGCAAGAGCTCATTGTTGTCTGCAAGAAAAAGGACAGGATTGTAGCAGGCATACCTTGTGCTGTCATTGATGAAGCCATCAGCAGCCATTGCGGGTGTTGACCATTTCCCTTTGCTGTAAGTGCTGGTATAGATGTTTACATCCCTGTAACCTTCCTTCGTTCCACCAAACCAAGCAGCCACAAGGCCTTTGGGGGTTTCAACGATGGTGGATGCATGGCATTCTGGAAAGGGTGCCGTTTCGTAAATGAATTGATCGGCAACGATGCCTTTTCTATCTGATGAAGGAATGCTGCTGCGTTGAACCTGTGCCAACAGAGAGCAGGATAACAACAAAAACGGCAGCAATAATTTTGTATGCATCATATTACAAACATTGATAAGTTTAATTGTCGCGGTTGTTTGATAGTTATACATTCACCACCAGCACAGGAATTTTCAATTCATGCCGCACGGCTTCTACGGTTTCTCCATAGACCACGTCTTTCAGGCCGGTATGTCCATGCGCCCCAATGATGAGGATGTCTGCATGCCGATCCTTGACCAATCGAACAATTTCTTTTACCCGATCATCAAAACCCAACAAACCAACAGCACTGTATCCCTGCTCCTTTAATTCTTTTACATAGCCTTCCATCCGCTGTTGATCTTTGCGCGTTTCCATATCATCAGCATCATCACCAATGATTCTGGTTGCAGGGCTCTCCACAACATGGATCATCAGGTAGGTGCTCTCCTTTCCTCCCTGACCCAATGCATGTGCAATCAATTTGTGGTCATTCTTGCTGAAGTCCAGTGCAACAGCAACACGGCCATAACTTGGAATAATGATGTTGTGTAATTTTTCTGCCTCTGGATGAAGTTTTACACTTTCATTGGCGGTCTTGCCCATCAGTGGATAGAAAATAGCAATCAGCAAAAGACTGATGTATGCAACACCAGCGATGATGATCATGGATTTCCAGAACACAGAATCAGAGTTTGCAAAAAATGTAATGGTCTGTTCATAGACCATCCTGATGTTTAGATAGACCAGCACCAATGTAATGAGGGTAGCCAATACAATGATCAACGGTTTGATGGCAAAAGACCCCATGGTTTTCTTGTCGCTGGTAAAATGAATCAAGGGTATAATCGCAAAGCCCAATTGAAGACTCAATATCACCTGGCTGAATACCAGGAGTTTGTCAATATTGTTTTCCCCGTTGATGAGGATCACAGCAATGGCAGGGATGATGGCCACAAGCCTGGTCAGCAGCCTGCGCACCCATGGCGTAATCCGTAGGTGCAAATATCCCTCCATGACAATTTGCCCGGCAAGGGTGCCTGTTATCGTTGAGCTTTGCCCAGAGGCAATCAACGCAATGGCAAATAAAACAGGAGCCAGGTTGCTGCCCAGCATCGGTGCCAGCAATTCATGGGCTTGTTTGATTTCTGCAACATCCGTCCTGCCCGTCGTATAAAAAACAGTAGCAGCCAGGATCAGGATGAAAGCATTCACAAAAAAAGCAAGGTTCAAGGCAATGGCACTGTCAATAAAATTCAATTTCAATACCCGCTTGATGCCGGCCTCATCCCTTTTTATTTTCCTGGTTTGTACAAGGGCAGAATGGAGGTATAAATTATGTGGCATGACCGTTGCTCCAATGATACCAATGGCAATATAGAGTGCCTCTTCATTGGGGATGCTTGGAATGAATCCTTTCACCACTTCACCCATGTCTGGTTTGGCGATGAGCATCTCTGCAAGAAAGCTGAGGCCGATGATGCCTACTAAACAAATGATGAAGGCTTCCATGGTGCGCATGCCCAGGCGTTGAAGCAACAAGAACAGGAAGGTGTCTGCAACGGTAAGGCTGACTCCCCAGATCAGGGGCAGGCCGGTCAACAATTGAATACCGATGGCCATCCCAAGAATTTCAGCAAGATCAGTGGCAGCAATGGCAACCTCGGCCAGCAGATAAAAAGCGAAATTCACAGGCCTTGGATAGGTTTCCCGGTTGGCCTGTGCAAGGTCTCTTCCCCTTACAATACCCAACCTCGCCGAAAGACTTTGCAGCAACAAGGCCATCAGGTTGCTCATTAACAAGACCCATATCAGCTGGTATCCAAATTTGCTACCCCCGGCCAGGTCTGTGGCCCAGTTGCCCGGGTCCATGTATCCGACACTGACCAGATAGGCTGGTCCAAAAAAGGCCAGCACACGCCTCCAGCCTTTGCGCTTCTTGGTGGTATCAATGCTTTGGTTTACATCGCCCAGTGAGCTGAAATCATCGTGCATATGTTTCATGGCTTAGCATTTTTTTTACGGGATAATTTATCTTTTTGTATCATTCCGTGCTGGTCTGGTATTGGATTTCCATGCGGATCGAACTTGGGAAGGCCTAAAAATGCATCGAGTTTTTCGATCAATTTCTTGCTGCTCACATGCTCAAGGTCTTCTGCGATATCGTGTACCTCGTCCCATTTGAAACCCAGTTTTTCAGACAGGAAAAACTCCCAGAGCCTGTGCCTTCTTACGATCCCGAGGGCAACCTTGTTTCCCGCTGTGCTGAGCCTGAATCCATGATAGGGCTTGTATTCCAGCAGTTTTTTGGCCTTCAGCTTCTTCATCATGTCAGTGATGGAAGCTGGCTTTGTATTCAGTTTTTCCGCCAACTCTTGCGTAGAAACATTCTCAGCCTCTTTTTGCAAATGAAAAATGGCCTTGATGTGGTTCTCTTCGCTGACAGAATATTTAGGCATGTCTAAATAAAGTTTAGACAAACCTAAAAATAAAAAATGAATTTACAAAGCCATCTGCTTTCCCGGATAGACAAGGACCATGAATGTGCTAGGAAATTTGTTTCACCAGGGCCAACACTTCTTTGGAAGGGTGGCCAAACAAGGAAATGCCGGCTGCACCATTTTGCATGGCATATTTCATGCCCATTTCAAGCTCCTGCATGTTGCCTTTGAAATCGGGCAGGTAGAGTCCTGCATAGAGCGGGAACTTTCCATGAAGAAAATGAACGCCTTCTTTGACTGCTTCTCCAATCCATTGCACATCCTCCTGGTAAAAACCATGGTAGATCATGGGGAAGACGGCGTTCAGGTTCCAGTTGGTCCAATCCTGCCTGACGTTTCTTCTTGCCACTTCAGGGGTTGGGAAGACTGCGGCACTGATAAACTTCTTGTGTTGTTTGGCAATATCAGCCAGCGTGTTTACCACATTGTTGATGGCTTCGTACCGGAACAATCTCCAGGAAAGCACCTCGTCAGGATACTTGAGTTCAAGCGGATCTTTCCCGGCCCTTGCTTTGTATTTGGCACGACAGGTTTCGCAATAACAGAAATCGTATTCCGCCATCTCGGTTCTTTGATCAACCTTGTACTGGCTCCAAAGGTTCAATGGCAGCACCACATCGCAGAATCGGATATAGTCGAGGTGCAATCCATCAATATAATCTTTGGATAGAATCTGTTGGGCCTCTTTCACCAGAAATGCAATCACCTCAGGTTTAGACGGGCAAAGCCAACGGTAATATCCCACATAGGGCGGATGGGTGGAACAAGATTTTCCATCCCTTGAAACAGCATACCATTCAGGATGATTGGCCAGCAATTCCTTGGAACCATTGTTCATGGTCCAGTTCCAGCGGTGCGCCTCAATGCCAAGCTTCTTTGCTTCGCGGTAATGTTTCTCGCTGTCGGATTCAAAGAGGATTCCTTTGATACCAGCTTCTTTGAGGGCAGTATATTCCCGGATGATGTCGGCAGTTTCTTGCTTGTGGTTGGGGTTGATCCAGATCCAGTGTTTTGCAGGATTTTTTTTCTCAGTTGCACAGACAGGAGAGCCAATGCTGTTCAGCAGGGGCGCTGCAGCACCCAATAAACCGGCTTTGATGAATGATCTTCTCATGGATTGATTTTTTAATTAGTTTTTGAAATGCAGGTAGCCCCATGTTGCAGGAAGGTGCATGTCGATGACACCGGTCGGGCTCCATACCCAATTGAATTCTCTTGTTCTCTTGCCCTGTTCAGCCTTCTTTCTTTTGTAGGTCAGCCCATCCTTTTCGTTGGGCCATTCCACCCTTGAAAAGTTGATGCGCCAGGTGCTTCCATCAACCGGATGGCTGATCCTTCCTTCCCTTTTCAGGGCCTCAAATGGGATGGCCATTTCAATCGTCCATTTTTTATCGCGGTCAGTATTGTTGTTGATTGTGCCGTAAATTTTCACCGCGGTTTTCAATCCTACTGCATTCCAACCAAGATCAAACCTTCCGCCTTTTTTATACGGTTTGTTCATGAACAGGTCCATCACCGTTCCCAATGCATTGATTTCAATCTCAACATATTGTTCTCCATCGTTATTGGGGTCCAAAAATACTTCGAAGTCATGGTCGTTGTACACGATGTCATCGCGCTTGCTCAAGGTGGCCCAAATGTCGGGTTCTATCAGTTCTGCTGCAATGTAGAGGTACTGGTCATCCCAGAGCATTTTGCAACGGGTTTCTAATGCAGGTGGTGGATTATTTCTCCCCAAAATATCAGCAAATGCTGCTGTCCAATTTGCCTTTCTCCAAACCCTTTTTTCTATTTTGCCATCAATGGTTGGGGGCGTTGAAGTTTTGAAGGTGGTATAGGACGGTGGAACTTCCATTGTGCCTTGGGCAAATCCCAATGAAAAGATAAAATTTGACAACAACATCAATTGGAAAAAACGCATGCTCCAATTTAGTTCATTTATGTGGTAGTTTTATATTAAACCAATCCATGTATCTTCAGTCCTATCATTTCAATTGATACCCATGCGTTATTTTCTCTTGCTACTTGTTTTCATCTCGCTGGCTTTTTCTGTTGTAGAATTCAGCGGTGAGCAACGCCTACAAATGCCCTACCGGAAAGAAGGCCTCAGCGAGCGTGAAGCGGCGGAACATCTTTTGAGCAGACTGAGTTTTGGTGGCAGGCCCGGCGAGGCAGAAAAGCTATTGTCCATGGGCCTCGAGAAATGGGTTCAGCAGCAATTGGGAAAATCATTGCCTGATAACGAAGTAGAAAAAAGATTATCGGATTTTGATGCATTGTCGCTAGACAATGAAACCATTGTCAACCGCTACCTCAATGCGGGTCAGGTGTTGCGGATGATGCAAAAAAATGGCACCCTCAGCAGGGATTCCATGGCCAAACTGGAAAAGGCTGATTACAGAAAAGACGTGTTGAAACTGATGCAGGAAAAAGGCCTTAAGCTGCCTCAGGAACTGAACAGGCAATTGGT
>CAITQQ010000059.1 GCA_903894575.1 uncultured bacterium | reverse complement strand
TACAAGGACGGTTCTGATCCCTATCTGTTTCCTGATGTCAACTGGTACGATACTTTGTTGAGGCCCTCTGCGCCACAGACACAGGCCAACGTAACGGTGAGGGGCGGTACTTCCCAGTTAAAGTATTTCCTTACCGGTACCTTCCTAGATCAGGAAGGATTGTTGAGGCCTGAATTGACCAAATTTGCTGGCTACAACACCAACACCAAATACCAGCGTTTCAATTTCAGGAGCAATATCGATTATTCACTGACCAAGAACACCATCTTCTCCATGTCTCTTTCGGCAAAGCATGCCAAGCAGGTGGTGCCTTTTGATGGATTGGATTATGGTAGCGGTGCCACCAGTTTGCTCTGGTGGAACATGGCAAGGTGGGCACCCAACCATGCACCTGTGTACAATCCCAATGGCACCCTTGGTGCATTCTATGGCAATTCCAACCTTGTTGGTGATATAGCGAGAAAAGGCTTTACCAATAATTTCCGTACGGATATCGAAGCCAACATGGACTTGAAGCAAAAGTTGGACATGATTACCCCCGGTCTTTCATTTCGCACCAAGTTTGTGTACGATACTTATTTTGAATATGCCGAGAGAAGGTCAAAAACATACCAGGCTTTTGATTATTCACTCAACACAGCTGGCCGTCCGGTATATACAGCCAGAGGAGCTGAAAGTGCATTGGCCTTTACATGGGTGAGCACCTTCTCAACCAAGCATACCTATGTTGAAAGTGCATTTGATTACAAAAGGGCTTTTGCAGGCAAACATGAGTTTACAGGATTGGCCTTGTTTTTTGCAGACAGAACAAGAAGCGGAAGCAGTTTCCCATTCTCCAAGCTGGGTTACGCAGGCCGTTCAACCTATGCATATAAAGGGAAATACCTGGCTGAGGCCAATATAGGATACAATGGTACCGAGAATTTTGCGAAGGGAAGGCGGATGGGATTCTTCCCTGCCTTCTCAGCAGGATGGCTGATCACAGAAGAAGCCTGGATGGAAAAGAAAGCACCTTGGATCAGTTACCTGAAACTCAGGTTGTCCAGCGGTAAAGTAGGTAATGCGAATATTGGCGGACGCCGTTATCTCTATCTTCCCGATACCTGGGGAGCAGCCACTGGGTATAATTTTGGGTCAGGTTCTGCCAATGCACTTGGTGGTTCATTTGAGTTGAATCTGGGTAATCCCAATGTAACCTGGGAGACAGCATGGAAACACAATATTGGAATTGAGTCGATGTTTTTCAACAAGTCCCTGAGTGTGAACTTTGATGTATTCTATGACAAGAGGGATAATATCCTCCTGATCAGGCAAGATGTACCAACATTGATAGGTCAAGCCAACACGCCTCCTGTTAACGTTGGAAAGATGGAGAACAAAGGGTATGAGTTGGAACTGAAATACAACAAACGCCTGTCCAAAGATTTTGCCTTTGACATTGGAGGCAATTACAATTATGCCCGCAATAAAATCCTATACCAAACAGAACCTCAAAGGCCATACCCCTGGATGGAAAGGACTGGCAAGCGCTTCGGTGAGAAGTTTGGCTACATCGCAGAAGGATTTTTCAATTCAAAAGAAGAGATCAGCAAATGGGCAGATCAATCCATTTTTGGGGTGATTGTCCCTGGCGATATCAAGTACAAGGATTTGAACGGTGATGGCAAGATTGATCAATATGATCAAGGCAATATCGGCAACCCGGATCTTCCCGAAATCACCTATGCCATCACCAATGGAATTTCATACAAGAACTTTGATCTCGATGTCATGTTCCAGGGGGTAACCAACACCAGTCTTCTTGTTTCTTCACAAGGAGGATGGGAGTTTTACAACAGTGCCAAGGTAGCCAATCACCACATGGGTCGCTGGACACCTGCAACCGCAGCTACTGCAACATATCCCAGGTTGACACAGTCTTCATCAACAGCCAAGAACAATTTCCAAAACTCAACTTTTTGGGTAAGAGATGCTTCTTATATCAGGTTGAAAAATGTTGCCTTGAGCTATAATTTCTCCAAAACAATTGTTCAGCGTTTAGGGGTTGATGCATTGCGGTTGTCGCTTACCGCTGCCAATATTTACACATGGTCATCCTTCAAATGGTTTGATCCTGAAATCAGGACTTCTGCTGGTAATGTGTATCCTCAGTTGCAGACATACAATTTCACCATTTATACAACCTTCTAAACACTATAATCAAAATGAAATACATGTTTAATTATAAAAAAGTGTTTATTGGCTTGATGGGCATCATCTTGCTTAATGCATCATGCAAGAAAGATTTTCTTGCGCCAGACTTTTCAGTATCATCAGCTTTTACACAGGATGCAGTTTTCAACACCTGGGTTGAGGCAGAGAAAGTACTCGGCGCAGCGTATGGCTACCTGCAAAACTACAGCGGATTCAATATTCGTGTAGGGTCAAACAGGTCCGGAACTTCATACCTTGCTGCCTATAGTGATGAGGCAACCAATAGTTTTATATGGACGGGCAGTTGGAATGTGACCAATGGTACATTCAATCAGTACTATAATCCTGATGATGTCTGGAATGTTTCTTATCAGGGAATTCGCCGTTGCAACATGTACCTGGAAAACATAGACAAGGTTACGGATATTGATGCTGCAACTATTTTAAGGACCAAGATGGAAGCCAGGGGTCTTCGTGCGTTTTACTATTTTGAATTGTTCAAAAGATATGGTGGGGTTCCTTTGGTTACCAATGTAATGAGTACAGCGGGGGTGTTGTCTGGCAATACCGATGATTACAATCAGCCAAGAAAAACAGTGGATGAAACAGTGCAGTTCATCAAAAATGAGTTGGATACGGCTACAAAATACCTCCCACCTCCCACTCCTGGAAGTGCGGCTACCGTTGGACGGATGAACCGGGCCATCAGTGTTGCGCTGAAAGGAAGACTGCTGCTCTATTACGCAAGTCCATTGCACAATCCTGCAAAGCTTACTGCCAGGTGGCAGGATGCAGCATTGGCCAACAAGCAGGCCATCGATACGGCAACCAAATACGGCGCAGCATTGTTCAACAACTATCAAACATTGTTTACTTCTGCTTCCAGAAGTGCTTCCGAGATCATTTGGTTTGTATTCCAAAACTGCGGTTGCTCATTGGATACCTATGAGGGAATGCCATCCCTGGCTTACGGCGGTACCAATCCAACATTGAACCACATTGACAAATATGAGATGAAGACGACGGGAAAGGCTATCTATGATGCAGGTTCAGGATATGATCCCAACAATCCATACCTCAACAGGGATCCCCGTTTGGGCCTTTCAGTCATTCAGGCTGGGGAGCTTTTCAGAGGATTTAATTATGCGCCATGGTGGGGCCCCGGCGGTGCTGACAGCAGGTCTACTTACAGCAACAAGCAATCGGATGGAAGCTGGACAGGCATGGTGTTCAAAAAATTCATGGATCCAGGCGCTGCAGCCAACAGGAACTGGCCTTTGATCAGGTTGGCAGAACTTTATCTCAACTATGCCGAAGCATTGACTGAAGCAAATACAACAACACAGGCTGCAGCATTTGCCGCCGTCAATACAGTAAGGGCGCGCGTTGGTGTAGCAATGCCTGCCATTGCAAGCACCATCAGCAAAGATTCTCTTGTGAAGCGCATCAGAAATGAGCGTGATGTTGAACTGGCTTTTGAAGAACACAGAAATTTTGATGCGCGCAGGTGGAGAACAGCAGCAAAAGATTTTGCCGGGAACATGTGGGGATTCAGGGTACTCTATGATGATGCCACCAAGAAGTACTCTTTTCCACGCTATGCATTCCAGGTAAGAAAGTACTTGCCACACTGGGATCTCTATCCAATCCCACAATCTGAGATTGACAAGAGCAAAGGAAAACTGGTTCAAAATCCTGGATACTAATCCATAAAAAAGTAATTGAAAATTTTATGAATACTAAATTCAAACTCTTTCTGCTGGTCATGCTGACATCATCTGTTGCAGCATTTTCGCAAAAAGAAAACAAAACTACTGCCGGAGGACTTGTGACGGATATGTTCGGCAAGCAATTGAAAAGTGCAAACATCAAGTCTAAGTTTCTGAACAAGGACATTACAACGAATCGGTTTGGAACATTCAGCCTTGATGGCATCACCAATGGTGATACACTTCTTGTAACTGCCTTAGGGTATGAAACACAAGAGTACATCGTGAAAGACAGGAATAAAATACAGGTTAAGCTCTCTACTGTAAATGAGTGGAACAAGAATGTCAACATGATGTTTTATTCCAAAAAGAAATTGTTGATGACAGGATCTGTTGCAACAATTGGAGAGGAAGACCTTCTAAAAAATCCATTCATCAACCTGAGGAATACAGTAGCGGGTAAACTTTCTGGTTTGTTCGTTTCACAGAGTGATGCTGAACCAGGATTTGAAGATCCTACCTTGTTGATCAGGGGTACTTCCTCCTTCAGTGATGCAGGTGGTATCAATACCCTTGTTGATGGATATGAAAGAAATTTTGCTGAATTGGAGCCCGCTGAAATAGCCACACTCAATGTTTTGAAAGATCCTATCTCCAATGCTCTATATGGCAACAGGGGAGGAAGAAAAAGCATCTATGTGACAACCAAAAGAGGGGTTGCGAACCAAAACAATATTTCGGTATTGGTACAAAATGGTTTCCAATCACCCATCTTCATGCCCAAGTCTTTAAAGGCCTATGACTATGCCATGTTGCACATGGAAGCATCTGCCAATGATGGTGTTCCTCAATTGTATACCCAAGCCCATCTCGATGGGTATAAAAGTGGCAGCGATCCATACAAGTATCCTGATGTAGATTGGTATGGTGCAGTGCTCAACAAGACTGCTATGCAACAGCGCATCAACCTTACCGCTTCAGGTGGTAGCAATACTGCGAGGTATTTTATCATGCTCGGAACAACCAACCAAGAGGGACTCTTTAAATATGGCAACTCCAATCCAAACTACAGGTTGGGTCAAAGTTATCACCGCTATAATTTCAGGTCCAACATTGATGTTGACATTGATAAGAACACATTGGTGCAGCTGGATGTGAATGTAAGGCTTGAGCGTCGCGTCCAACCCCATACAGACTTCAGTACTACAACCCTTTGGAGAAATATCTCAGCCTACCCTCCAGGACTTTTTCCCATCAACAATCCTGACGGAAGCTATGGCGGAACCAATGCTTTTCAACGCAATCCGGTAGGGTATTTGAAAAGCACTGGTTACCAGCACCAGGATCATCGCTTTGCTGAGAGCAATGCCAGGGTGTTCAGAAAGCTGGATTTTATAGCAAAGGGGCTTAGGGCAAATGTAGGATTCGCATTCAATACCTTCGTCAGGCCTGCATTGGCACAAAAGGCAGATTATGCTGTATTTACTTACAATGGACCAAGCCTTCCTTTGACCAAGTACGGCAATGATTTGGTTTTGCAGCCTGCTGTGACCAGTTCAACACTCAGACACAGCTATGTTTTTGAAGGTGGAATTGATTATGACAAGACCATTGCAAAGAATCATACCATCAATCTTAGAACCAAGGCCTACTTTGTTCGGCAGAAAGAACCAGGAACAGATCTTCCTTTTTCAAGAAGAAATCTTTCTGCTGTAGTGTCATATAATTATAAGGAGAAATACATACTTGATGTTGCCACCTCTTACAGCGGAAGCGACAATTTCGCAGAAGGGAATAAGAACGGGTTATTCCCATCCGCAGGTGCATCATGGATCCTCTCCAAGGAAAAATTACTTACCCGCGCCAAATGGATTGATCTTCTCAAAATTCGTGGCTCATATGGTGAAATGGGCAGTGATTATTTCGCCGGCCTCAGATTTCCATATGAAAATGGTAAAGTTGTATCTGGGGGAACCCCTGCCTTTGGGGTAACGCCAACAACAGTTTCTGGCTTATCCGAAGGTACCTTGGGTAATGTTGAAGCCTCTTGGATGATCTACAAACAAACCAATATTGGTATTGATTTCTCTTTCTTCAAGGAAGTCGTTTCCGGTTCAGTAGATGTTTTCAATGAGGAGGTTACCGGCACACCAGTCAAGCGTATCGATATCAGCAGCATCATCGGTATTGCCGTGCCATTCACCAATGTAGGGATCAGCAACAACAGGGGCGCCGATGTGGTATTGAAGTTGCAAAAGCCATACAGCAAGAACTGGAGTGCATATATCAAAACAATGGCAACTTTTACAAAGAACAAAATTGTATACCAATCTGAAGCCATCAAGGACAATCCTTGGGAAGTCAGGACTGGATTGCCCATTGGCCAACCCTTCGGATTGGTTGCAGCAGGATTTTTCAAGGATGCGGCTGAAATTGCTGCCAGTGCAAAATCTTCTTACGAAGCCAATTTGAAACCTGGTGATGTGAAATACGTTGACCAAAACAAAGATGGTCTGATTGATTTTCATGATGATGTTCCGATTGGAAAGCCATTCAACCCAGAAGTATTTTATTCTGCAGAACTTGGTTTCAAGTACAAGAATTTTGAAATCAATGCACTGTTCACCGGTTCAGAGAGCAGGAGCCTTTTCCTTTACAACTACGAAGTGTTCAGGTCATTTTTGCCGTCTTCTGCAAGGCCAACCGATTATATCCTCAACAACCGTTGGACACCTGCTACAGCTGCCACTGCAACCATGCCACGCCTTACCACAGTTGCCAACAGCCACAATTACCGCAACTCCACTTTATGGTTGACAAATGGAAACTTTGTCCGCTTGAAGAGCCTCGAAATTGCCTACAACCTCAGCAACAATGCCCTGAAAAAGCTGGGCATGAAAACTGGTACCATCTTTGTCAATGGTTGTAACCTTGCCACATGGAGCGTAGTTCCTGAAGTTGACCCTGAAGGGCCATCTGCAGGTATCCAGAATGATTACCCCATGTTGAAAGTGGTGAATGTTGGGTTCAAACTGAATCTCTAAGACAATAACAAACAAGACATCAAAAGAAATATCTAAAAGAGTATTCGATGCAAAAAATCAACTTTAAACAAACACTTCTGCTGGCTGCTTCAATCGCCATGTTGATGTTGTCCTCCTGCGAAAAGCCTTTTCTTGAAAAGCCCCTGGATGACTATGTTCCCTTGGGTGAATCATTTGAAGACATCAGGAATGCCAGGAACTGGATCAACAATATTTACAGTGACCGTGTCAATGAATATACCTTGTTGGGTAATGCAGGATTTTCTGCAGGCAGTGACGAGGCCATCCATGGCAGTACAACCAATACCAGTCGTGTGTTTTACAATGGTTCTTGGAATTCACTGAATACGCCCTACGACATCTGGGTCAAGAGCTTCACTACAGTGAGGAAGATCAATGTGTTTTTTGAGAACATCAAAAATGTGGTAGTTATTCAGAATGAAGACACCATCAAACTTTCAGACGATGGATATGCCAATGCATATTATCTGTTGGAGCGCTTGAAGGGAGAGGCGTTTTTCCTTAGGGCATACAACTACCTCGAAATGTTCAAGTACTATGGTGCTGTTCCTATTGTCACCAGGTCTTATGGCGCAACTGAAGATTTCAATCTTCCTAGAAATACAGTTGATGAAGTGGTTACTTTTATAAAAAAGGACCTGGATTCTGCCATGAAATATCTGCCAGAAAACTACGCCAGTTTCTATGGTCAGAGTTATGCGAACTGGCAAGGGCGTGCAGTTAAGGCCACATGTTTGGCATACAAAGCAAAGGCACAATTGCTCTATGCCAGCCCTCTTCACAATCCAACCAATGATTTGGGCAGGTGGAGGGATGCCGCTGAACTGTATGGTAGATTTATTTCAACCTACGCAGCTACATATGGATTGGAAACCCAGGTGCAAAGAGCCTTCATGGATCCCAACAGCAAGGAAGCCGTCTTCAATATCAGGGCAGCTACAGGCTTGAACACCATTGACAGAAACCAACGTCCGGCTGGTTTCAAATTTTTCACTGGTCCTGCTGCCAATCCCACCCAGGAGTTGGTAGATGCTTTCCAGATGAAAAATGGCAAGAACATCACTGATGCTGGATCTACATATAATGCTGCCAGACCATATGAAAACAGGGATCCAAGGTTTTATCAATTCATCAACTTCAATGGGGCCACTTTGTTGGACAATCCTACAGCAAGTACCTGGTCGGTTAGACAAGTTGAAACCTTTGATGGCGGTAAGGATGCACAGCCAGTGGTCAATGCCACAAGGACCGGTTATTATGTGAGAAAATTCATGGATACCACCTTGAACCTTGTTTCCAATCAAACCTCATTTCGTCCATATGTCTTGATGCGCTATCCTGAAGTTTTGCTGAGCTATGCTGAGGCCGTCAATGAGGCTTATGGGCCTTATGCATCGTCTACGGCTTCTTCATTAAAGGCTTCTGCAGCAGTTGAACAAATCAGGCAAAGGGCGGGATTGCTTCCTTTTGCTTTGAGTACTACTTTGACTCAGGCTCAAATGCGTGATGCCATTGTTCAGGAAAGAAGAATTGAATTGGCGTTTGAAAACCAGCGCTTCTGGGATGCCCGTCGTTGGAAAAAAGCCGAGCAATGGTTCAATGGTCCTGCAAGAGGTGTGCAGATCACCAAGACAGGAAATAATTTTACTTATAAATATGTGGATGTTGAAACAAAAACATTCACTGCAAAAATGAACCTGTTTCCTATTCCTGATGCAGAAATCAGGTACAATCCCAAAATGAAGCAGAACCAGGGATGGTAAATTAAATCATCTCCTCCTTGTTCAATAGAGAGATCTCATAAGAAAACAGCCTGCATCAAAAAATGCAGGCTGTTCTTTTTGAATGAAGAGCTTTCTATCGCCTGATTCATTTTTTTACTTTGATCATCTTCCTTTTTCCGAATGGTAATTTTACAATGACGGTTTCACCTTTTCCTTTTTCATTGGTAATGCTTTGAATGGTCCAGAGATCATTCAGGTTTTCACCATCGATGATGCTACCGCTATAGTCTCCCCAGGATACACCATCTGTAGCACCTTTGCCTTCGCCCAATGAAATGATTTCGCGGATTGTGCCTGGTTTGTCTTTCCCCATTCGATAGGCAACCCTCGGGCTGATGAATGAATTGGCATTGGCTTCTTGAAATCCAATCAACACATCATTTTTTTTGTTGACAGCAATCGTGGTTTGAATATAATTGGAGCTGTCATTGTTGATCAGTCCTGTCTGTACAATTGATCCGTCGTTGGCGTTGATTTGGTGCCATTGCACAGCAGCATGCCCATTTTTGTTCACTGCCTGTGAAAACCAAAGGTGGCCATTTTGAAGAACAATGTTTTTGGGATTCCTGTCTCCGCTGGATACTTTTTGTGCTGTTCCTTTTTGAGGAGATTGGGGTGGGTAGTCCATGTATTGAAGGTTGTGTGGTTGCTGTGATACAACCACTGCATATGGGGTTCCCTTTTCATCTTCTACAATTTTCCGGATGATAAATTCCTTTTTTGCTATTTCAAAAAAATACAGCGCTTCTGTATCATCCTGTCCAAAAACAGGATGGCCCAGGCTTCCCTCAAAATGATAGATTGTTGCAGGCTTTCCTGCTTTGGCTTCAGCAGTTTTCATGATGAAGGTTCTTTCTTTCCCACCCGGAAATGAATATCCAATCCATTTTTTGCTGTACCCAATTCCGCCACCATCAACACCATTTTGCGCAGGAACGGGGTAGGTATTCCATGCACTGAGAGGATCATTGGTCTCGGAAACAGAAATGTTCACAGGCTTGACTTTCGGCTTGTCATAGTACCACCAGAGATCAAAGACAAATACACTGTTGTGGACATCATAGAACATCTTTGGATCGATGCCGTTGTTGAAGCATTTCTGAGAAACACCCTGAATGAATTCTCCCTTCTTGTTGTAAATAATAAGCCCACTGTTGGTTCCATGCAATACATAATTTCCGCCAACTGCAATCTGTGGGTCAACCTGCCTGTTTCCGTCCATGGATCCGTTGAAAACAAGCAGACCATTAACAATGCCTGGACTTCCACCCTGCATTCTCTCCGGACAGGCTGCACTGTCATTGAAACTAGATTTGTGCATGGGGGTAATGACTTCTGTTCTGGAAGGGTACTGCCGGGTGGTTTGCCCTTTCCCACATAACATAACAATCATTGACAGAGAAAGACTCAATACATATTTCATGGATTTCATTTTGAGTTGATAAATTAATACATTATTTAGTAATTATTGACCCTTTTATTGTAAAAAAGCAATTCTCTGTTTTTTATATTTTTCTTCTTCTGCCTGAGGGCTCAACTTTGTATGAGCTGCAGAAATTCGTTATGGTTTTGATGGGTGCACTTAAATCATCACATCAAAATTTATCCAACATGAAAAAGAGAATTTATTCCTATGCAATTCCAACATTTATTGCTGCTTTTCTGATCATATTATCCAGTTGTAACAAGGATGATGATGAGACTCCTACCATTTCAGGACTGATATCTGATCGTTCATCGCTGAGCACTTTGAACACAGCCGTCATCAAAGGTGGCCTTGTTGCCAAGCTCAACGGAACTGAACAATTGACTTTTTTGGCACCTACAAACGATGCCTTCGCTGCTGCTGAAATTACCACAACTGTGCTGGACGCTTTACCTTCCAATGATGTGGCCAATATTTTGTACTACCATGTGATACCGAGCAAGATCCTTGCCGCAGATATGCCGGTTGGTCCCAACGCCAAAGTGCTGACCTATAGTGGTGATTCAGTATTTGTCACAAAAAACACCAATGGTGTTTTTGTGAATGGCATCAAAGTATATGAAGTGGATGTACTGACTTCGAATGGAGTAGTACATACATTGAACACAGGCGTTCTTAAGCCTGCGCCAGGGAATATCCTGTCCACTGCCACCGCAAATGGGCTGGATTCTATGGTCAAGGCCTTGAATTATGCAGCAACTGGAGCTGGGGGAGATCCTTCCTTGGCAACATCCATCTCCAATGATCTGTTGACTGTTTTTGCACCCAGCAATGCAGCCTTCACTGCGCTGCTGGCAGATCTTACCCTCACAGATATCACACAAATAGACATGGCAACCTTGATCGCGACCTTAAAATTTCATGCTATTCAAGGAAGGATGTTCTCTTCAGATCTCACCAATGGAAATCTAACCATGGTTTCAGGAGGACTCACAACCATCACCCTTCCATCAGGGGCCTCCACTCTTGCAACGATTTCAGGTTTTGGCAACGGCACCAATACTGCAAAGATTACCAAATCAAATTTCATTGCCAGAAATGGAGTTATCCATATCATCGACAAGATTCTGATTCCAAATTGAAAATATATTCAGTAGGTACAAGTTTGGTTTGGTTGATAATTGTTTATAATCCTCATCCAAGCCAAACTTGTATATTTAGTTCTTGAGCTAATCCTTAAACTGGACTAACTTCAAAAATTTATTTTGACTGATTAAATTCATCCATTTATTTCTGCGTATTTTACAGTTTGTAGACGATCAATAGAAAACAGAAATCAATTCATATGAATCAGTTCAGGGTAGCTTCTTTTCTTGTTCTTGCCTTTCTCTGCTTTGCTGCAAAGCCCTATCAAGGTAAATCTGTACTTATTATTGGGGATTCCATTTCCATTGGATATACCCCTTTTATAAAAACTGCATTGTCGCCAAACGTTGAAGTGGCCCATAATCCAGGCAATGGCGGTTCCACACTAAGGGGAATGGAGAGTATGGACAAATGGCTTGACAACCGTGATTGGGATGTTATTGTTTTCAATTTTGGCCTCCATGACATGGTGCACAAGGATAGCAGTGGGAAGTATGATGTCGTCAATGGCACAATTGCTGTTCCGTTGAAGGAGTACAGGAAAAATCTTGAAGCGATTGCAGACAAGTTGAATGAAACAACAGCTAAGGTGATTTTTGTTTCAACCACCATGGTGCCTGAAGGTGCAAGTGGCCGAAAAACTGAATCTGTGCCAGCGTACAATGAAGTGGCGGTCAAGGTCATGAAAAAGAAGAACATCCAGGTGGTGGATCTTTATGCCCCATCCCTGGAAATTCATCCCAATAATTCAAAGCCCAAAGATGTGCATTATACGCCAAAAGGATATGAGCAATTGGCTTCCATTGTTGTTGCCGCCATTCGGAAAGCATTGAATGATTAGTATCCTGGTTTCAAAAAAAATGCTTCGTAGCCAAATCGGTACGAAGCATTTTTATGTGTAGGTATCTCGTAGTAGTCCCGACAGGAATCGAACCTGTATCTAAAGTTTAGGAAACTTCTATTCTATCCATTGAACTACGGGACCAGCCTTCCTGCCAGATGCAGGGGCATCAAAATTACTCAATATATTTTTTTAACAAAGCTTATTTTCATTTTAGTTTTAATTTGAAGTGCAATTTGGTGCTAAAATCGATTTTCAAGCCTGTTCTGAATGAAATTTACCCTAAAGCTTTCATTAACCCTGTTTGTTTTGATATTCTGCGTGATGCATTCGTTTGGTCAGCAATACCAGGCGGTGCATGGCTCCAACTATGCTGGCAGCCTTGGTGTAATGAATAATCCTGCTTCGGCCCTTTCTTCACCATTGCCTTGGGACATCACCCTTTTCGGGCTTCAGCTCAAAAACAGCACCAATTTTTTCTATATCGAAAAATACAATCCCACAGGCAAGGATCCCCAGTTGGCAGCATGGATTCAGAATGGGGAGTACAAAAGAAGGTTGAATACCCAGTTCAACATGAACCTGCTGAATGCACGATTCAGGACATCCAACAGGTCGGCCTTTTCCTTTGGCATGAACCTGCGATCAGCTTCTCTTGGCGGCTCATCAACATATAATTTTATTGACACCATTCTTGAACCCAATTCGTTTCTGAAAGTCAACATGCAGAACCAGCCACTTGATGCATTTGTCAGGAGCAGCAACTGGGCAGAAGCCTATGGCAGCCTGGCCTTGAACCTCGCAGACAAGAAGCATTTCATTTGGAATGCCGGGGTTACCATCAAAGCCAACATGGGCCTTGCAGGCATTCATGCGTCCATCACGAATGGTCAATTCAAGGAGTATATACGACCAGTTTTTAATGTATACGAAGTAACTGCGGTAGACCTGAATTATGGATATTCTGCCAATCTTGATTTTTGGGATCCGGCCGCCAGCACGAAATCCAATCTAAAGCGCTATTCCGATCAATCCAGGCGCGGAGGGTCAATAGACTTAGGCATGGAGTGGATCATCAAAGACCAACAACAGATAGAACTCTTCAACAACCGGAGCCAATACAATTATACCTGGAAATTGGGCATTTCACTGCTCGACCTTGGCTATGCCAAGTATACATATGGAGTTGAATCAGTAAAAACTTCAGGTGTGAAACCCAATATCAACGGTATAGCCCTGGCCAGAAAATTTGACTCTACCATCACAGGACTTGATGTGTTGAATGATTCCATCCAGACTGCAGTTGGCCAGTTCAATAGACTGACAGGTGATTTCAAAATGAGTCATCCCACAAGGCTGGTGTTCAATGTAGACAGGCAGATTACAGACCTGATCTATATCAATGCAGAATTGTCCATCCCCATCAAAGCCCTATCAGCAGACACATACTTCCAGATGCAAGACTTGAATCTTTTGACCATCACGCCCAGGAGGGAAACGCAAAAATATGGGTTCTATTTGCCTTTGTCTATTACAAGGGAAGGAAGTTTCTGGATTGGTGCGGCTGTAAAAGCAGGTCCTGTGTTGTTTGGATTCCACCGTGTGCCCATTGGAACCAAGACTTCTTATCAAAATGGGGGAGCCTATCTTGCCTACACCATCAGCCCCAGCGAAAAACTCAGGAAGCCCAAAGGAAAGGTCATTAAATGTCCGAAGTAGCTTAGCTGAGGATGCTCTTGATCACGTTTCCGTGAACATCAGTCAGCCTGAACCGCCTTCCCTGAAACTTGTAGACCAGCTGCTCATGATCAATGCCCATGAGGTGCAACATGGTTGCCTGAAAATCATGCACGTGCACAGGATCTTTGATGATATTGTAACCGAAGTCATCCGTCATGCCATGGCTGTAACCCGCTTTAACGCCTGCTCCTGCCATCCACATGCTGAAGCATTTGGGATGATGGTCTCGCCCGTATCCATCCCTTGACAGCTTGCCCTGAGAGTAAACAGTTCTGCCAAATTCACCTCCCCAAACAACCAGTGTATCTTCCAGCATACCCCTTCTTTTGAGATCAGTGATCAGCGCTGCTGTTGGCTGGTCAATCTGTGAGCATTGATGGCGAATGCTCTGGGGAAGGCTGCCGTGGTTGTCCCAACCCTGATGGTAGAGTTGAACAAAGCGCACATCTTTCTCCAGGAGTTTTCTTGCCAAAATGCAATTGGCAGCATAGCTCCCATTCTCTCGGCTGTCAGGCCCATAGAGGTCAAAAACCTCGTTGGACTCGTCACTGGTATCCATTACTTCGGGTACCGAGGTTTGCATCCTGTACGCCATTTCATATTGGGCAATCCTGGCATTGACCTCGGGGTCACTCCAGGCCTCATTCTGGACTTCATTCAACTGTTGAAGATAACCTAGCATCTCTTTTCTGTCAGCCCCGTCATAGCCCTCAGGATCCTTCAGGAAGAGCACAGGATC
>CAITQQ010000058.1 GCA_903894575.1 uncultured bacterium | reverse complement strand
GGGTAGACAGGGGTTTTGATATCATGGTAAAAAAGAAATTGCCATCTTTCTTCTGATGAAATTTCCCACCATTTTTGTCGCAATTCCATGGCTTTTTTACCATCATGATCATACTTGGCGACAAACCTTGTTTTCATCTGTTGCAACTGGGGCGCTTCGTCTCCACCAAAAAAAACGACTTCATTGCCTTCCCTGATCCAAAAAACCTGGTGAAAAGGAGAATGACCTGATGAAAGTTCATGTTGGATATAGTCACTGATCATGCCCTTATCTCCTACAAGGTGTACTTTATCATTGCCCTCCAATATGGATAGCCTGTCTGCATCATAGGATGCATTGCCGGCATGCAATGCAAAATCAAGTTCTTTTTCGTTGATAAAATAATCCGCATGGGGGAAACTCAAGTGAGAAAGACCATTGTAAGGGTCTACAACGGTAAGCCCTCCGGCATGATCCCGGTGCAAATGGCTCATCAGCACCTTCGAAATGTCTCCAGGTGAATACCCATGCAGGGCGAGATTATTGTAGAGTTGAAGCACCCCATTCTCAGAAAATCCCAATCCTGTATCCAGGAGAATCAGGTCCTTGTTTGTTTCAACCAAAAAAGGCTGAATTTCCACCAATAAACTCCCCCGGGATCGCTGTTGAAGATCGTCTTTGTCAGTATCAAAGGGTAGAAATTTTTTGGTATGATCGATCGTAAATGAACCTTCAGAAAGGGGGATGATTTTCATATGGTTTGTTATCGGATTACCATTTGATGATCAGCGTCAAGCCGTATCAAAATGAACAAGAGTACTGAAAAAGTAATCAGCGAAGTGCCACCATAACTCATGAAAGGAAGGGTTATTCCAATCACTGGGATAATGCCAATGGTCATGCCAATGTTGATGAAGACGTGAAAAAAGAATACGGAAGCAACACCATAGGCATAGGTTCTGCTGAATGTACTTCTTTGACGCTCTGCCATTTTGATGATCCTGAACAGCATGAACAGATAAAGGCCCAACAATACGATACTTCCTGCAAATCCGAATCCTTCTCCAATAGTACAAAAAATGAAATCTGTTCTTTGCTCAGGAACAAAATCATACCGTGTTTGGGTACCCTTCATCAAACCCTTCCCCCAAAAACCACCTGAACCTATGGCAATTTTGCTCTGCTTCACATTATAATTTCCAGCCTTTTTCTTGTCCTCCATTTTTTTGATATCCTCTTCACTCATGGATTCAGTATCCACCTGAAAATCCTTTCCCACAGTAGCATAAATCCGCTGAACCTGATAAGGTTTCAAAACATTGTTGAAAAAATAAGGCACTGCAAACCGCTGAATCCCTACTGAAACAACCCAAATGGTAATAACCAATACCAAGATTGACCGATCCCTTTTGATCTGCCTTTTTGCAGTATAGATAAAGACAAGTGCAGCAAGAGAAAGAATGATGGCCAAAAGATTCTGGTCTATCAATAACGTCATCACAACAAGCACGGCCACAGAGAACCCAATCACCAATATAGCAGATGGAAGCCCCTCCCTGTACATGACCAGGAAAAAAGAAAAATAAACCAAGGCCAATCCGGTCTCGCTTTGAAGAATGGTCAGTACTGCTGGAACCAATACCAATGAAGCGGCTATCAACTGTGAACGCAGCTTCTTAAAATTAAGGTCCAAAGATGAAAGGTATTTTGCCAAAGCAAGGTTCACAAATACTTTGCACAGCTCTGCAGGTTGCAACTGAAAACCTGAAAACCGGATGATGGATTTTGTTCCTTTTACATCCGTGTGAAAAGGGAAAACCAGGATCAGCAGGATCAAACCAACCACATAAAAAATATTGGAAGTGGCCGTGAAAAATTTACTGTCTGTCAGTAAAATAAAAACTGCCAAGACTATAGAAATGATGAAATAGAGCAGCTGTCGACTATAGTCGGTCTTGAAAGAAAGAAAACCACTGATCATGTTCTCATCCCTGTAAGTGGTGGCAAATATGCTGGCAATACCAGTAACAACCAGTACCAGATAGATTCCCACAAGGACCCAATCAATGCCTTTTGATAGCTCAAATGAATTGTTCTTCATTGTCTGGTTTGATGGCTGAAAGATGGTGATGAACAATAGTTGTTTTTTTGCCCGGACTGTTGTCTATGGGATGCTTTGCTGTTGCTTTCAACTGCAACTTGCGCATTTTTTCTTTGCGAAGGGAATCCAGCCGATTGCGTTTTGACTTTACAATAGGAAGAATGATTTCCGTGCTTTCAATCCTTTCCACTTCTTTCCACCGTGCAGCGGAAAGGGTATCACGCAGGTATTTTTCCATCACAAGTGCAGCCATTGGTCCGGCCCATGTTGCACCAAATCCTGCATTTTCAACAATCACTGCGACTGCAATGGTGGGATTTTCTCTCGGGGCAAAACACACGAACCAGGAATGGTCTTTCAGTTTCTCCCGTTTACCATAGATCATGCCATAGTTTTCTGCGGTACCTGTTTTTGCGGCAACAGCAATACCCTCTATTCTGGCAACACCACCTGTACCCTGCTCTACAACATCCTGCATGCCCAACTGAACAACTTCGAATGTTTCATTGGAGATATTGGTAACCTGGTGCTTTTGCTTGTATCTGTTCAGGATTGTGTCGGACTCCAGTTGCCCGTCAATGGATTGGACAAAATGGGGTGTATAATAAAAGCCCTTGTTGGCAATGATGCACATCATGTTGGCCATTTGTAAGGGTGTAGCCTGCATCTCCCCTTGACCTATGCCCAGAAAAACATTGGTACATGAACTCCATGACCTGTTGTACAACCTGTTGTAAAAACTGGTATCAACAATCAGGCCCTTGTCTTCGCTTGGAAGGTCCACACCGAGCCTGACACCCAAACCAAATGAATTCATGTATTGCTTCCATTTCAGGTATCCATTTACTGTTCCGCCCAGTCGGGGGTTGTCCACTGCAAGCCTGTACAAATGGGAAAAATAACTGTTGCATGAATTGGCCAATGCCACCCTGAGGTTGCCTGCATGACCGGGTGTTTTGTGCGTACATCCGATGGGCCTCCTGCAGCCATGATATGCACCGCTGCATCCTAGACCAAATGAGGGTGTGATCACACCTTCATCCAATGCGATCAGGGCACCGGTTGGCTTGACGGTTGAGCCTGGAGGATATTGTCCTTTGATGGCCCTGTTGAAAAGGGGCCTTGCCGTATCCCTGAGCATCCAGGAGAAATTATTTTTGCGCTGATTTCCTGTCAACAGATTGGGATCGTAGGTTGGGCCACTGGCCATGGCAATGATACCACCCGATCTTGGATCAATCGCCACAATGGCTCCCAATTTGTTTTTTAACATGCGTTCTGCAAGCACCTGTACATCAATATCAATGGATGTTCTCAAATTCCTGCCAGCGATGGCAATTGAGTCATACAATCCTTTCTCATAGGATCCTACAATCCTGTTCTTGTTGTCCTTGATCTGATACCTCACCCCCCTCTGCCCCATCAAAATGGGTTCATAAAACCGTTCAAGACCACTGAGGCCCATATAATCCCCCATTTGGTAGTAGTAATTCGTCTTCTTAAGGATACTGGAATCAACTTCTCCTACATATCCAAGAATATGTGCTGCCGCCTTGAAAGGATAAGACCTTATCGGTCTTTCTTGCAAGAAAAATCCTGGTTCGAAACGAAAGATGTTCTCCTGCAGCTGAACAAATGCTTCTACAGAAAGAGACGATTCAAAAATGGATGGCCGATAACGTCCATTTTTTATAATGGCCCCAATGATGCGCTCCCGAAATGTTTCCATATCGATCTTGAGGATGTTGCATATTCCCATTGTGTCCAGTCCCTTCAATTGGGTTGGATTCACCATCAGGTCATAGGTCTGAGTATTTTCAAGAATTGATCGACCCTTTCTATCAAAAATGATTCCACGATCAGGATATACAATTTTTTTACTGACTGCATTGTCAAGTGCCAGCAGATCATATTGGGTTGAGGACAGCTGGAGAAACAACAAACGGATGGCAAGGATGATGAAAGCAACCAGAAAAATCAGCTTGATCACATTTTGTCTTGACTGGTTGAATGCTGGCATAGTTTAATTGGAATTAACAGCAAAATTAGCCGTTTGTATGTTTAGCGGAGTTTTGATTTTCTGTTTAAAAAAAGATCTGTAATCAAAATGAGCAAGAGGCTTATCAGAGAAGTGGCAACCAGCTTCCCGATAAAATAAAGAAAACTACCAAATTGCATCCATTCCAGGAGGATGAGATAGAAATGATGCAAGAGGGTAAGAAGGATGAGATAGGTGGCATAAGGCACAGGCCCCATGGTCTTTTTTGTGGGCTCCTCATTTCCCCAATCGGTAGCTTCTTTGGGAAGCAATAGATTGATGAGAAATGGCCGTACATATCCAATCAAAACACAAGCTGCAGCATGCAATCCGGGTGTCTTAAAAAACATATCCGCTACCAATCCTGCAGCGAAACTGATGAAAAGCAAGGCTGTTCTTTTGATCTTGAATGGCAACCAGAGGATGAATACAAAATAGAAATAAGGCACGATAAACTGATGCAAAGGAGGGATCTTGCTCAACACAAAAATTTGGATGAACATGATGAATATGAACCTGATGATATTTTTGAAGAGTAGACTCATTCCTTGATTACTGTTCTTTTCAATTGTTCCATCTCTTCCTGCAGCAGGTTTTTTACAATATATGCTTGCTGAACAGTGTAAAAATCAACTGCTGTCCTGATTTTCAACTTATACGTGTTGGTTTCCTGGTCTTGATCAATCTTCTCAACGTATCCAACTGGGAGACCTGGAGGAAATTTGTCGGAGTAAGGACTGCTGACCACGGTATCTCCCTTTTTCACAACAATGGTCTTGGGAATCTTAGAAAGCACCAGATAGCGTGGATCCTTGCCATCCCAACTGACCTCCCCTAAACCACTTCCCTTCTTCAACACTGCAATTACTTTTGATTGCCGGTGAAGCAGGCTCATGACGATTGACATATTTTCACTTACGCTGATAACTGTTCCTATCAAACCATCTGTACCCACAACTGCCATATTGGGTTCGATTCCCTGCGCTGCCCCCCTGTGCAAAACCATGTTGTTCTGCTGCAGGAATACTGAATTAGAAATGATTTTGGCATCAAAATATTGATACTGGCGATATGACTTCAATGAATCAACAATAAGCGTATCAGCAACAAGCTGGAATGCTGAGTCTGAGACAACAGACCCTGAGGGCAGGTAGGAAAGCAAGGCTGCATTTTGCCTGCGCAGTGCCTGATTTTGCTCACTAAGTGTAAAGAATGACTCCACTTTGTTCACCCGCTTGTTCAGGTTTCCAGCCATTTCACTGGAAAACATGCCATAGGCGGTTTGATGGAACCTGTTGTAACTGAACAACATTGAAAGGGCCAATCCTTGCAGCACAAGGAAGAAAAT
>CAITQQ010000057.1 GCA_903894575.1 uncultured bacterium | reverse complement strand
GATCGGAACAATGACAATCTTGATGATCTCGGTCATCATGGAAAAAAAATTCACATCAATGAGGGTATGGGCAAACAACTTCATCAACAAGGGAGTCATGATAGGAGCGACAAGCGTGGCCAAGGCCGTGACTATGACTGACAGTACAAGATTGGCCCTTGCCAGGTATACCATTACGTTGGAAGCCAAGCCACTGCTGCAGCTGCCGATGAGGATGATGCCCGCTGCAATTTCAGGCTCAAATGTAAAAACCTTGGTCAGCAAAACACCCATCAATGGCATGATGCTGAAATGACACAACAGCCCAACCAGTACCCCTTTTCCAGTTGAAGCGACTCCCCTGAAATCCGCCAACCGCATGTGCGTTCCCATACCAAACATCACGAGTTGAATGACCACCAAAATCAAATGCTTGTTGCGCAAATCAACGCCACCCCAGTGTTTGAACAAATCCGGAAAAATCATTCCCGCGGCCACCGCACAAATGATCATTGCCGTGTATTGAAATTCCTTTAGTACCCCAATCAGTTTTTTCATGGTTATGTGTTGAAGATTTTGCTGAGGTATTCCATCGCAATTGGCGGGCTGGCAAGAATGGGAAGCTTTTCTGCAAGTGAAGGATTTGCATCCACCACACGGGCCATGGATGCCTGCGCCAGGACAATCAGGTCCACACTTTCAGCCATCTCCTTCAATGCATCTCCAACAAGTTTGTCATGTGTTTCTGCATCACCTGCCATCAACGCTTCAAATGCCCCTTCACAAAGCCGTGGGAACAATTCAATCTCCTTGCCTACTTGCAAAGCATTGCGCCGGACCAGATCGGTGGTAGGATCCAACGTGGTAGATAAAGTAGCGATTACGCCGATCCTGCTGCCCTTTTCTACTGCCATCGCTGCCATGGGCTGATCGACCCTTAACACCGGAACATTGACCAGTGTTGCGGCTGTTTCCACAGCCCTTCCGATCGAAGAACAGGTAAACATGATGTAGTCGGCACCCGCTTCTTCAGCAGACCTTGCATAGCCCACCACACGACGTGCGGTGTCTGGTGTCAGAGTTCCGCAGGCAATGGTGTTCTTGATCAGGCTATCATCTGCAATATTGAAAATTTTCACACCCGGAATAAACTTGTTGCAGAGTGCTGCAAAGACAGGAACCAGCGTTGCAGAGGTGTGGATGAGTGCCAATGTTTTTTGTTGCATATCAGATTGTTTTTATCACTTCAAAATATTCTGGTGGACCAACTTGTCCACCTTTAAAATTCATTTCCATTCCATCAATTTCTTGATGCTTCGAATAGGCCTTACAGATCGGAGCCCCATGAATGTAGGAACCAACCATTTCAACAGCGGTGATGCCAAGGGCCCTGGCAGTATGGCTGGAGGTATCACCACCACAAATCACCAATTTGGCAACCTTTATCCTGATTGATATTTCCCTTATCAATTTTCCATAAAAATTACCAAGCAACGCTGCATCTATTGTTGACTCATTTCGAGAACCACTGTGAACGACCACTGCTTTTCCCATCAAACTTTGTTCAACAATTGCATCAACCAATCCAGCATCTGGTGCTGAAAGAAGTGCATCGGCAGCAATGACATGAACCGGAGATCCATGGGCCTTCGCAAATTCAATCTGCCCCTGGGTGATGGGAGATTGACTTCCAGAAACCACCAGCATGGCACCATCATTCTTGTTGCGCATCGAATGGTAAAGACCTTTCAACATTCCATTGTTCTTCCAATGCATTCCCAAGGCTGCTTCGATGCCTGAAGAGCCGATGGTAAACAATGGAGCAGCCTTGCTGCATTCATCCAGCCATTCTCCTATCTTCAGTAGATCTTCTGTTGAAAAAGCATCAATTACTACAGCATCTTCGTCACCCTTTAAATGCATCAACCATTCGCTGGATGGACGTTGCATGTGATGAATGTCAATCGCACCGATGCGTTTGCTGGTCTGCCTTCCAAGGTGCAATCTAAGATCTGCTTCATCTGAAGGTGTAACTGGATGCTTGCTCATGGAAGGATGACGATCGAGGCGATGGATTGCTCCGGATGTTCCAATGCCCATCCGCACAAAAAGATTGGAAAATACACAGTACCGCCCAATCAATGGCATACCGCCAAGCACAGGGACCAATGGCGTGTTGAAAAAATCAGCACCGAGGTCCATGGCAAGGCCTATGCTGCCAATCAAAGGTGAAGAATCGAATGTTGAGCAGACCTTATAATGAATGAAGGCTGTTTGAAATTGTGAGAGTTTAGTAAAATCTTTCTCCAGCAGTTCTTTCATCTCACTTGTTGCCAATGATCTGGTCTTGCCCGCTACACCAAATGCATCCAGTCCGGGAAATTTTTGCAGCATCGCCTGATCAGGTACTTCCATGAACAGAACGGCTCTTGCCCCGTTGAGGCAAAGAAACTCCAGGGCATCTGTTGATCCGGTAAAATCATCCCCGTAAAATATCAATTTATATGTCTGGCCTTCCCTCATTTATTGTTTTGAAAATTTTTGTGCTGATGCGGCGAACTCAGGAAATTCAGCGATGGCTTCTTCCATGGTCAATCCTTCCACTGCCGCATCCCAGGCCTGTTTCAAAGCCTTCACCCCTGCCTGCGGCCCCATCGGATGTGCCAGTATTCCACCCCCTGCCATGTACAAGAGATCTGTGGTTTCTGTTCTGCGCCAGGTTTCAAAAGCCTGTCCACCCCACTGCCCAGATGATACCACAGGTAAAGGATCCAACTGTTTACCTAGCGGTTGCATCAAAGCACCAATGGAAGAAACCACGCTGTCATCCGATTCCCAGAATTTATTCTGGATGCCATTGACATGGATCTGGTCAACACCCACCAATCGCCATATTTTTTGGTATGCCCTGAAATCCATTCCCAACAACGGGTGTCTGGTAAACATACCCCAACCATTGCGATGGGCATGAATCGCTAATTCTCCGCTGTCACATATTTTCTTTGTAGCAGCAATGCCTATACTGTTGACATTGACCATGGCACAAGATCCACCCAGTTTGACAATCATCTCATACCGAGACATCATCTCATCCATCTCCCCAGAAATATTGGCCGCATACATGATCTTTTTTCCTGTTTGATGAAAATGACGGTTGATCACTTCCATCACTTTTTGCAAACGCATTTCAAAAGATGAATTGGAACTAGAGGAAAGCAGTTCATCATCCTTGATGAAATCAATTCCTGCGGTTGCCAATTGAGTAACCAAATCTGCAGTCTGGTCGGGAGTCAGACCAACTGAAGGTTTGATGATGGTTCCCATCAAGGGACGATCATAGACACCCGTGAGTTTTCTGCAACCGTCGATACCATGCGCAGGCCCGCGGAAATGTGATACGAATGCATCAGGAAACTCAAGGTCCATCAACCGCAAGCCGGTGAACTGTCTCAACTCATACAGGTTCCCTTGCACGGTGGAAATCAATTCAGGAAGATTGTTACCAAAATTATCCAGTGACCAGGAAACCCTGACCATGGCTCGATGATAAGGACCTTTGGTCATTTGAGTGACTGGAAGCGATGGCAAATCCACATCATCCAATGCTTTCACTTCTTCAACGCGTGCAGCAAACTGATGCTTGAGTGATTCGGTCTCGCCTGGAACTGCCACAAAGGTTCCGGATGATTGCTCTCCTGCCAGCACGGCTGCAGCCTGATGTGGATCAAGCGCTGTTTCAATGTAATAGGTGGCGGTTATTCTGTTCATCATGTTCAATTATCTTGCCAAGGGCAGCCAAACGGTCATGTCTGTTTTTCCGCGGTTGGCCCAGGCATAGTATGGAATCAGTTTTGCACTGATGGGTTTTGTTTGTGTATTGATTTGGCGGTACAGTTTTCCTTGCCATGCATCGTTGTTCACCAACAGCAGATTGGTTTGCAGCGTCTTGATCTTGCTGTTTCCAATGAACATATCTGCCAAAGTAAAACTGGCGCGGGAAGAGATGGCACAATCAAATACGCCAGCCCCCTTCAGATCGGGAGACTCAAGACAATAGACCAGCGGCCCTCTTTTTACCGTGACCTGATTTCTTGACTCCTCCACCAATGGATTGGATTCAATCAAGGTTACCGGCATGGAAAGATCCAATACAATCAAATCATTTTTGCTCCATTTTCTGCTGAGTTTAACGTAACCGTTCTCACTGGTTTGGGGCTTCAGTTGTATACCGTTGATAACAATAGAAAATTGCTTACACCAATCCGGAATCCGCAAATGCATGTTCATGCCGGAGGGGATTTCAAGCACCTTGATTTTGATGCGACCAGACCAAGGATAATCCGTCTGTTGCTCCAGCAAGATGGACTGTCCATTTTCCATTGTTGTTTTCAGTGTATTGCCAGAAAACATGTTTACAAAAAGACCATCACCTCGCACCGAATATTGATAATGTTGTACTTCAGCAATTGTTCTCACCGTATTGGGAGGACAACAATTGGATTTGCTGATATAGGGTTGACGGCCTCCTTCCCAACGCATGTGATAGGGAAAATGGGAAGAGGATGCCAGGGGATTGGTGTAAAAATAATCCCGTCCTTCCAAGCCAACGCCACTCAGGACACTGTTGTAGAGGGACAGCTCCAATACATCAATGTACTTGGATTGACCAGTGAGTAGAAACATTCTCCAATTCCACAATACATTGCCAATGTTGGCACAGGTTTCATTGTAAGCCGTGAGGTTGGGCAATTGAAAATCGCGTCCATAAGACTGATGCACTTTCTGTACCGTATCAGGTTTGTAAGAAGTACCATCAACAGAAACCCCATCATACAGGGCACCGCACCCCCCGGTAACATACATTTTGGTATTGGTCACATTTTCCCAAAGGGCATCGAGCGCGGATTTCAATGCAGGATCACCAGTTTCTGCATACACATCTGCCGCTCCTGCAAACAGGTAGTTGGCGCGCACTGCATGGCCTGCAACCTTCTTCATTTCCCTGAATGGGGCACGGTCGCTGTTGTCGTCTGTTCCTTCAACAGTGCCGCGGATGGTAATGAGGTAGTCGGCAAGTGTGAGGTATTTTTTTTCATTGGTGGTCCTGTACAATTCTGTCAGCCCCATGTAGTGGGATGGGCAGATGGCATTACGGGCCTGCGCGGCAGAAGCTTTTGCATAAAATCCAATCAAAAAGTCAGCTGCTTTTACAGCGATATCCAATAAGTTTTTTTTGCCTGTTGCGCGGTGGTGTATGCAGGCCGCTGTCATAAGGTGACCAAAATTATAGGCCTCAAAACTAAGGACGTCATCAAACGCCATTGACTTGCCTGATTGTTTTTCTTCAATGATATTTTTGGTGTACACATATCCGTCTGGTCTTTGGGCCTTGGCCATCACTGCAATGGCATCGTCCATCAGCTGGTCTATCTTTGGATCCCGCGTGGAGGCATAAAGCGCTGCAGCGGCTTCCATCGTCTTGTAAAAATCTCCGTCATGGAATGAAGGCCCCCTGAACCGGCCTTGTTCGATACCCGCTGCCACCTTAAAATTTTTGAATGCATAGCAGATGGTGTCGCTGGTATAGGTCTGCCAAAGTTGAGGGAACATCATGTCCCTGCAGACCGAAAAACGCTCATGCCAGAAACCTGTGGTCCACGAGACATCGTTGATGCCCATGGTCTTCATGGCAGCAAAAGGGCTTTGGCCTGTATTCACCAATCCACCTTGTGCATGCGTGAACAGGGCAAATGCCAATGAGAGAAAAAGTATTCCTATTTTTTTTTGCATCATATTTGATTATAGGGTTTCACCCATCATTGGAATATTGATTGCATGTAAGCAGCATTTGAGCCAAAATTCTTTTTTACATTGTTCGGTTCTTTTGCATCACGGGACCTTTCCAAGACCAACCAACCAGACCATCCCATCTTGTCCAGGGTTTGCTTCACTTTCTTCATGTCCAATCGGGTATTGTCTTTCAGGAGCACACCATCATCATCCGTGCAATGGATCTGGATGATGTTTTTTCTTCCCAGGATCTTCAGTTCCTTGCACAGGTCTCTTCCATTTTTCAATGGATTTGAAAAATTGAAATAGCTTTTGATGGCATCACTTCCCACCTGTTTCAATAGCTTTTTTTCTGCATTGGCATCCAGTGCTGTTTCTATGCCTATCACAACGCCTGCATCTGCAGCCATCTTGCCTACGAGTTGTAAACGGCTGACCACGGATTCCATCAACTCTGGATGCTTGACCAAATCACATTGCACGCCCATGGGCAGGAAACCGACTTTTACATTCATCAGCTTCATGGTTCGGATGCAATCCTCAATGGATTGAAGAAAGTTTTCGCGCCCGCAAAATGATTGGGCGTAATAGCCAGACATGGACAATGAACAGAAACTGATATTGAAATTTTTCGCTTGTTGCATGAATTGAGCACGGATGGAATCATTCAAGAGTTGGTTGTCAAATGTCGGACGATTGCCCAAGCCACCCATGTCAAGTTCCAGTCCTTGTACACCCACCTGACTGGCCAATGGAATGGCACCAATCTTCTGGCGTTTCAACATCATCAGGTCAACTGCGGCGATGTTATAGCGTTGTTGGGCAAATATTTTTTCCATCCCTGAAAAACAGAAAACCAGCAGCAGCAAAAAGATCAATATTTTGTTGTGTTGCATCATCATTTGCTGAGGTAAGATTTTATCATGGCTTCTATGCGTTGCCATCCGATCAAAGCATGAACGGGAAGTTGTTTGCCATCAGCCCCAAAAGCTTTCATCACTTCATCTTTCTCAATGACTACCGCTTGCTCCATGATCTTGCCTTCCTTGTCTTTCAGTGCATCTGTATTCAAATCAAAATACTTGGCAACAAATGCATACATGGCCTGGCGTTTGGAAGGACCATAATCATGGCCTTCCATGGCGAGATGATGGTTCTGCACCGTTGCACCCGGATAAAAATCATAGACCCTTTTTAAAAAAGGAAACTCCAGTTCGGGAACATCTTTGGTCCAGTCTTTTCCATCAGAGATCACCAACTGAGGGCGTGGTGCAGCCATGGCTGCGATTTCTACATTGTTGGTTCCACCGCCGCAAAGATGAATACCCATTCCGCTTTCGCAAGGACAACCACCACTGTGGTATGAAGACATCATGACCACAGGAATGCTGATGGTGATGCGTGGATCAATGGCTGTTGTAAGCATGGTCTGACTGCCTCCACCGGATGCACCCGTCATGCCTACACGGCTGGCATCCACCATTGGCATAGAAAGTACATGATCCATCAATCGCTGCGTATTGTAGATCTGTAGAGTATTCACCAGACTTTTTCGGTGTGCTGCAGGATCCACTTGCAACAGCGATTCGCCATCCCAACCGAAAAGATCATAACTGACAGACATCACACCCATCCTGGCCAGCGATGCTGCACGGTATTGGCAATCTTCTCTGTATCGCCCGCGCTGAAAATGTCCATCAGGATGAAAAACCACAGGTATTTTTCCTTTGGTATTTAAAGGCATATAGATCGAACCATTGATGAAAATACCCGGCAGGGTTTCCAATGCGAAATCCTGAACGGTATAGCCATCATGGGTTCTGGTCTTGGTGAGGATGGGTTTCCCCGCTGCTTTTTTGGGAAGTTTATCCAATCCCAGGGTAGCGATAATGCAGCCCAGGAGCGAATCTTTTCTTCTCTCCCAACTGGCTTTATTGTTGTATCCGGCTGCGATGGATTTCAATTGTGCCAGGCCCTCAGAGGGAGTTTTCAAATGATACTGATAGGCCTGCAGTTTGTATTTCCCCTCAGCCTCTTTGGTGAAACTGATGTCCTGGGAAGAAAGCACATTGGTCAGGGTCTGCTCCAATACTGGCGTGTAACGCCATTGGGCATAATTGACTTGTTTATCTTTTACCAGCTCTGCAGGATAACGGATGGCCACCTTGAACCTTGATTGGATTTCATTCAACACCTCAACCAAGGGTTTCTTGAATTGGTCATCGGCAGTATGTTGCACTGCAGCAGGCAAGGCATCGGGCGATAGTGGCCATTTTCCATTGACAATCAATCCTGTTTGCAATTGTGATGGATCAATCTTAACATACTTGATTCCCTCCCTTCTCCATGTATACACAACATGCACCATGCCATCTGCAGATTGAATGATGGATGGATAGGAATATTGACTGATGGGTGAATCCTCCAATACCAAGGCAGCAGACCATTTAACTCCATCCTTCGAGATGGCGAGATTCAATGGCGTTCGAGGGCCTTTGCCATTTTTGATGGAATCGTGAGCAACAACATGATTGTATACCAACAGTTGCCTGCCATCAGAAAGTGTCACTGCATCTGCACCAGAATTGTTGTTGGGCATGGATGAAAGTGAAACGGTAGACCAGGTTTTTCCATTGTCGGAAGACCATGCCTCGGCCAATGCCCTTTGCTGGGTCCTGGCAAGCAATTGCAGCCTTCCATCAGTATGCTT
>CAITQQ010000056.1 GCA_903894575.1 uncultured bacterium | reverse complement strand
TACCAAGGGAGATACTTATGTAAAAATTGCCAAGCACCGTAATGGTTCTTTGGAAAATATCAAGCTCAAGGCCAAGCTCTTTATCCAAAAATTCGAAGAGCATGAAAGCCTTGATCCATTCGGAAGGCCTGCAGATGCTGGCGGCGGAAGCTGGAGGCCTGTTAGTGAGGATGGCGGCGGCGCCAGGCTATACATCCAAAAAGGCAGCCGCATGAATGATGGTCAGGACGATATGGAGGATACGCCATTTTAGCGAGCGGTAACAAAGGATATACAATGAATGCATTACCTCTTTTTCATTTTCCTGCCCTGCAATCATCTCACGGAACCATTCACCTTACTGAGGAAATTCGAAAACATGCCATCACTGTTCTGCGCATGCAAACAAGTGAATCATTGATGTTGACCGACGGAAAAGGATGTTCAGCACAGGCTGTCATCCTTGAAGGGGACAAGAAAAAAATGGTTGTTGGGCTTGAAGAAAAGGTTGTTCATCCGGCACCACAGAAAAAAATGATCCTTGGCATTTCACTGTTAAAAAATACTGCAAGGTTCGAATGGATGCTGGAAAAAGTAACGGAAATTGGCATTACTGAAATCATTCCATTGCTGGCCGAACGCACAGAGCGACAGCATTTCAGGGAGGAACGTTTTCAGCAAATCCTTGTCAGTGCCTGTTTGCAATCAGGTCAGCATCATTTTCCCATCCTTCATCAACCGCTGAAGTTCGCATCCTTGTTCAATGCAGATCTTCCTCCTGCAAAATTCATTGCGCATTGCATGGAGGGAAACAAGCCTCAACTGAAGGGGCAATCCTCAGACAGCATCTTGCTGATTGGGCCTGAAGGGGACTTTACAGCAGAAGAACTTGCAATTGCAGTACAAAACAATTTTGAACCTGTCAGTCTGGGTGAATCCCGCCTGAGAACTGAAACAGCCGGGATTGTTGGTGCAGTCTTACTGAGGGGATAAATTATTTTTATGCTTTGAGGGTTGGCTCGTGTAACTCAACGGGTTTTCTTTTTTTCCTCATCCGCATGTTCAGCATTTCAACGCCAAAGGAAAAAGCCATGGCAAAGTAGATGTATCCCTTTTCGATATGGCTTCCATGGAGGGGTTGAAGTCCCTCAAAAAACAAACTGAATCCAACGATCAGTAGAAATGAAAGTGCCAGCATTTTCAGTGTTGGATGCTTGTGGATGAAGGTTGAAATTTTTTCTGAAAAGAAAAACATGATGATCATGGCAATGATGACCGCAACAATCATCACCTCAACATGCTTGGCCATTCCCACTGCTGTGATGATGCTGTCAAAAGAAAATATCATGTCAATCAAGATGATCTGTGAAACGATGCTGAAAAAAGAGGCCTGGCTTTTTTTTCCATCTGCACTGAACTCATCTTCCCCTTCCAGTTTTCCATGGATCTCTTTTACTGTTTTGTAGAGCAGGAACAATCCTCCACCAAACAGGATCATGTTCCTGAGGTTGAAACCATAATGTTTGCCGCTTACATCAAGTCCAAACAATTCCTTGTTCCCATTGGTGACCAACCATCCCAAGGCCAACAGCAAAAGGATCCTGACTGAAATGCCGAGGATCATCCAGAGCCTTCTGGCTGCCAGTTTTTGTTCTGCCTTCAGCCTGCCCATGAGGATGGAAACAAAGATGACATTGTCTATGCCCAAGACAATCTCAAGAAGCGCAAGGGTAACAAGGCTGATCAACGAATCAACAGTCAATAAATGGGTCATATTATGCTTTTAATGCTTTACAAATCTTTTTTACAATGCCCGGTCCTTCATAGATGAATCCAGTCCAAACCTGCACCAGTACTGCGCCCCGGTTGAATTTATCTGCTGCGTCTTTTCCGGTAAAAACTCCTCCACTGGCGATAACCGGCACTTTGCCATTGGTCAGTTGGGTGATTTTTTCAAGGATATCATCTGAAGCCGTTTTCAACGGTTGGCCACTCAATCCGCCCATTCCAATTTTTTCAGATTGGGCCTTGGATATGTCAGACAGGTTTTCCCTTGAAATGGTTGTATTGCTGGAAACAATTCCATCCAGTTGAATTTCCGCTGCTAGGTCAGCAATGTCCTGGAGTTGGCCATCGGTGAGGTCCGGAGCTATTTTGAGCAAGATGGGTTTTTGATGTGATCTTTTTTTGTTGTTTTCCTGCAGATTGCCCAGGATCTTCAAGAGGGAATCCTTGTCTTGCAAAGCCCTGAGCCCAGGTGTATTCGGTGAACTTACGTTTACGACAAAATAATCCACCACATCAAACAACTCATTGAAGCAAATTTCATAATCTTTCCATGCATCCTCATTCGGGGTCACCTTGTTCTTGCCGATGTTGCCGCCGATGATCATTTTCCCCTCGTGCCTTGTCCCTTGTCCCTTGTCCCTCGTGCCTTGTTTCCCAAACTCCCCTCCTGGTTCAGGAGGGGCTCCGAGGCCCGCAGCGCGGGCCGAGTGAGGGGTGGTATATTTCTTCCACTCCTCCAACCTTTCCCTAATCACCTTCACCCCTTCATTGTTGAATCCCATCCTGTTGATCAGGGCCTTGTCTTCGGGAAGCCTGAAAAGGCGGGGCTTTTCATTGCCTTCTTGGGGCAGGGGAGTAACCGTGCCAATTTCCACAAATCCAAAACCAAGGGTTTCCAATTCCCTCAAATAAGAAGCGTTTTTATCAAAACCTGCACCCAATCCTATGGGGTTTTTGAATGTGAGTCCAAACTGCTCTGTTTCAAGTGATTGTCCTTTGGGGGAGAATGCGGCACTGATGGCCTTCCTGATGGGAGAAATACCGCAACAAAACCGGAGTGCATTCATTGAAATGTAGTGTGCCCTTTCGGCATCGAAGAAAAAAAGGCATTTTCTTATCAGACTGTACATCCGGGCGAAGGTAAAACAGATCAAACCATCCAGTAAAATAATTGCAAATAAATTTTGTG
>CAITQQ010000055.1 GCA_903894575.1 uncultured bacterium | reverse complement strand
CCGGAGGATTATACCAACCGTGGATCCATTGTGACGCCATTGAAAGACCGTATCGAGAGCCAAATACTAACACACTATCCCAAATCAATGGAAGCGGCCTTGAGCATTACCGCCCAAGAGGCTGCTGTGCATGAATCACAGTCAAAGCTCATTGACCAAAGTGATCTGGTGGCCAGAATCATCGAGCAGATAGCTTTTGAAGCCAGGTCCAGTGAGTTTGTTGACCAGAAGAGTGGCGTTTCCGCCAGGCTGACCATTGCTGCCTTGGAAAATGCATTCAGTGCCGCAGAAAGAAGGGCATTGATCAACAAGGAAAAATCTACACAGATCTGGATGAGTGATCTGCAGGGTATCATTCCTGCCATCACTGGAAAGATAGAGCTGGTATATGAAGGGGAGCAAGAAGGACCTTATCAGGTGAGCGTAAATTTGCTTGAGCGTTCCATCAGAACAGTCTTCACGCAGTATTTTCCTGATCCTGAAGGATTCAAGAAAAAACGCAACAAGGAAGTCTCTGTTGAAAGTCCTTACAAAACCGTTTCACAATGGTTTGATCTTGGCAATCACATCAACATGTTGTTTCATTTGAAAGACAATGATCGTGTGAAGTTGTTGAACACTGTCGTCGGGTTATCTGAACTTGTTTTGCAATATTATCCCAAGGCAACTGGCAAACACAAGGCCCTGCTCATGGAATTTGTTCTTTACGGATTAAGCGCATACTCATTGATCAGCAAGAAAATTCTTTCTGAAAAAATCGAGTTCAGGGATTTGATGGGAAGTATGTTTTCGGGGGAAGAGATTTAGGCTTTAACTTTTGCATAAAATGAAGAGGGGCTCAAACATTGTTTGAGCCCCTCTTTTTAGAACAAAGTCAAATTTTAACTACATCTATTTATTCACCGCTTCCAGCCCTCTCAAGTATTCCAGCAAAATAAGGGCCTGCCTGATTTCCATGAACATGCCCCTTTGGTCGTTGTTCAGGTTGTCTGCCTTGTTAGACATGAGGTCTTGAACGGCTTGGTTCATTTCAGGAATGGACATCCCTCCGATATACGCGTAATAGGCCAGTTGCTCGTTCAGGTCTTTGCTCAATGAAGCAGATATTTTTGCGGCAAGTTTCTTGTCACCTGCTTTATAGGCGGCTTCAAGGAATTGAATGCTGATGGTATTGTGTTGGTTCTGTCTGCTGACAAGTCCGTAAGGGAAATTCTCTGCTAACAAATTCTTGTCCGCAATGTTCAAGAGTTCTTTTGCCTTCTCAGTTTGGCCTTCCAACGCCAGTTGGTTGGCGGCTTCAGCAAATGATTGTCTGATGCCCACCAGGTGTCTTCTGTTTTCCTCATCAAAATAAACACCAGGAATATTGGCACTTCCGAAAGCAAATTTATTTTTCAGGACTTCATAGGAAACTCTTGAATTGATCATGTTCTGTCCTGCAACAGGAACAAGACGATAGGCCTGACCTTCACTGCGGAGGTATTGGCCAAAACCAAGTTCGCCAAATGGAGAGGTGAAATATATTGGGCGGTTCCATTTGTTGGCGGCAATGATGTTGAGCACAGCCATGTCATTTTTCAGGAGCATGTCTTTGGGAAGATCAAACCTTATCTCAGTGGCTACACTATCACCAGGTTCAACCGTGCCATTTTTCCTTACGGTAGCAATGTCTACCGGCAGGCTTACTTTCTTCACAGGAAGATAGTTCATCATTGATCCGTCTTGCATCTGCAATTGTGCTGATGGGTCATCGCTGCCAATGAAATCATGCATCAGGCTGTAGAGGTCTACATACCTCTTCTGGTCGGTGATGCCTTCTCTTTCAAAGAACCTTACATAGTCGCGCTTTCCACCTTCAATCTGATCCGCAGACCAGATGACATCAATGGGGGCACTCTCGTTTACTTTGTAGCGCATCTGGTTGATATACCAGTCAAT
>CAITQQ010000054.1 GCA_903894575.1 uncultured bacterium | reverse complement strand
TTACATTGAAATGTGTACCCAGGACTTTTACCAGCAACTCATTGTGCTCAACTAAAAAAGGCATGGCTTTGTTTTCTGAGACCTCAAAATAGGCCTCTCCAGAGATGGAAACCCTTCTCTCCTGTCCAACAAATGCAGTAGGATAGGTAATGGAAGATGCGGCATTCAACCAAACAAGACTGCCATCCGAAAGCACTAGGCGGATGGGCTTGCTGCCTTTGGGCAAAGAGAGCGTATTCATGGTGATGGCATCAGTCGCTGTACCAGAATAAATGATTTCGCCCATTTCATTCCTTGTTATATCAACGCTTCCCTGTCTGGCAAGGGTTCCATTGACATGATCATCAAGGTAAACTGTCGAACCATCGGCAAGCTTCAGGGTAGCCCTGGCCTGGGTTGGAGGGGCGATGTCATTGGATGGTTGGACAGTTTTATCTGCCAAAGCCTTTTGATTGAAGGAATTGGCTGTGTATATAAAATAAGTACCGACCAATACGCCAACAAACAATGCTGCGACAGCCAATTTTCTGAAATGAATTTCTGGGAATTTGGGCGAAGCATTGCCCTGCTGGAGATCCAACTGGTCTTCCTTGATCCTTGAACGGATCTTGCCCCAGAGTTGCTCCATGTCAGGCTCTTCATCGATGGCGACCAATTCATCTGCAGAGATCGTCTCCCAGTGATCCCGAAGCCAATGCTTGATGAGCAGGTCATTGGAGGGATCCAACAACCAACGGATGATTTCCTCTCTTTCATTTGGAGAGCACTGGTTCGAAAAGAACCTGTTAAGGCTTGTTTTGTTCATGGCATGCAATGGGTCTGATGATTAATACGGGAAAAATAAACGATACCCTTAGTCTATAGAAAAATAAATACCAAAGTAATCAGGGCACTCCCAAATTCAGCTTGGGAGAAAAAGTTTTTGAAAAAGGACAATGCAGCCGTCATATGGCTTTCTACCGTTTTGATGGAAATGCCCAACCGTTCAGCGATCTGCCTATTCGTTAGTCCTCCATGCCTGCTCAGCAGAAAGATTTCTTTTCGTTTGGGGGGGAGCGCCTGCAGGGCTTGCTGGTAGATTGATTCCAGTTGATGGTGGTTGAGCATTGCATCGGCACCCACTGTTGAAACAACCGAATCAGTGATCAGATCAGCGGGGAACAAACTTTGCAACTGCTTGGGGTTTGCCCTAAAATGGTCTATGACTGCCCTATAGGCTATGGTAAAAATAAATCCTTCAAAAGATTTTTCCGGATCAAGAAGGCCTCGCTTTTCCCAGATTCTCAAAAAAACATTTTGGGTGATGTCTTCTGCCTCAACCCCAATCTTTACATAATGAAGGATGTACCGGTAAACCTTTTCCCCATACCGATCAAAGACCTGCCTGAATGCCTCTTCATTTGCATTCTTCAATTGGATCATCAGGTCTTTATCAAACTGCATGGTATGGATGAAATTTACTGAACCGACTTGAAAAATTCCCAGGCATAACGATGCACATTGATGTCGCCAGGATAGTCGTGCTTGCCTCCAATCACCTTCAACAAAACCACTTCTTTTTTTCCGCCGCTATGGCTGTAAGCTTCAATGCGTTTACCATCTTTTGGATCAAGGTCGGGCAACAATGTTTTTGCTGGCGCACCTTTGTATCCCGCCAAATCAGCCCAATATTGCAATGACCGTTCAGAAGAACGTACAAATCCAAAATTTCCACTGCCCAAAATGACTTCTCCTCCATTGTAGGGATTGGTCTTGTCCTCCGTACCATTCACAATCATCACGTTCATGGGTAAGCCCGAGGGAGTACAATCCAGGTTGTTGGTATCTGGCAGATTGGCTACAATGGCAGTAATGGCCTTGAATGCAGAAGGCATGGTCATGCCAAGTTTAAAGGCCATGTGGCCACCCCCAGAGGTGCCCACAGCAAAAACCTTTTCCCTGTTTATGCCGTATTTTTTGACAAAATAATTGATCATCCCCTGGAAAAAAGCCTGCTCGTTGATGTCGATTGCATTGGCTTCTGCGGTGGATTTTTTTCTGCACTCATTCCAGAAATTTTTATAGCCTGAAGGGAAAACCACAATCATTTTCTCCTGATCAGATATCCCGTCAAATTCAGGAACCCGCTTCATCATGGCAGGACCAGAACCGCCAGAGCCGTGCATCACAAATACAAGACTGAAACCCTTTGATTTTACGTTGGGTTTCCTGAAATGGAAATTCCTCCAATACCCTTCAATCCTGATAGAATCGGCAACAATCTTTTTTTCTTTTTCAACCCTGCGTGTGAAATAATTTCCAGTGCTTCTGGTGCTGTCAACAACTGCAGGATTCGCCTGTACATATGATGACATACCACTCAAGAAGAGAAAAGCCAGGATTATGTTGCGCATGTTGTTATTTTGATTGAAGTGATTTTATTTCTTCCACAATTTGAAATCATCCCAATACATGTTGAGTGATTTCCCCTGCTGCTTCAAATAGGCAATCAGTTCCTTGGAAGTATACATTTTCATTGGGTTGAAATGGGTTACACCATCAGGCGCTGTATCCTTTGAATTGTGGGTGACATTGGTAACATCAAAAATCATTTCTTTCTTGCCCCCATCAGGTTCAATGGTCATGTAGAACCTTCCGTTTTTCGCATCCCCTTCCTTGAAATAATACTCCAGGGTAAACCATTTGCCAATCGGCACCGCTGTCTTGGCGCCATTGGCAGACCACAATGTGGTGTATACCTGGCTGCCATCAGGGTTCAGGAGACAATCCTGTGCATCCAGGATAAAATGAAGGTCGCTCTCGGTTGGAATCAGTTTGCCGATACCCAGGGTCAGTCGATAACGATTGGGCACAGTCTGGCTCCAGGTGATATTGTTCCATATCTCCACAATCGTGAGCCACTTGATGGTATTGGGGTATTTTCTCAGGAGACTGAATTCATCAGGAAGAAAAATGCGGACAGACTGATAATATTCCTTGTAGCCACCTTTGATGCCATAGAATTCATACTGCACCCTTGCCTTGACATCACCACCTGTTTCTGTCCATGAATCATTGATGCTGTAATGCAAGACTTTATTGGAAGCATTGACAGGGTCTGTTGCAAGCTTGGCAAATCGCTTGGAAAGATCTCCTCCATTGTAATTGAAATAAGGCCTTGTACTCAACACATTTCCCTCGAGTGCATCCCAGTCATTGCTGGATCCCAACTGAGCATCCTTTCCACTGATCCTGTCTGTGGTTGCGTTGATGGGAACCACTGCACAAGGGGGTTCAAAGTTGGATTGAAAAACCAATGACCCCTTGAGTGTTGCAGGATCAATCAAACCGGTTCCTGTATTTGCAGGCGGATTCACTACAGGGGTTGTGGTGGTTGATTTCTTACACCCATCCAAGGATAAGATAAGGATGGCAAAGAAAAAGCATTGAAAAAATGATCTCATCGTATAAACATGATTATAGCCAAAAGATAAGAAAAACTATTGTTTGATCGCAACCCTGTTCCGTAAACTTCCAATACCATCAATGGAGATGTGAACAAGGTCGTCTACAGCGAGGGTGAAATCATTGGGCGGAACCAAACAGGTGCCCGTCATCAGATAAACCCCTTGGGGGAAATCCATCTCCATGAAAAGATAGCTGATCAGCTCATCGTGTTTTCTTTTCATTTGGTTGATGGATATGCTTCCGCTGAAAACAATTTCCTTGTTCCTTTCGATGGACATATGGATTTGGGTATCTGCATCAATGGGTTTGGGTGTTACCAACAAACAGGGCCCAATGGCCGCAGACCGCTCATAACATTTTGCCTGGGGAAGGTACAAAGGATTCTCCCCTTCTATGTCTCGCGAACTCATGTCATTGCCAATGGTATAGCCAACAATTTTTCCCGCAGCATTGGCAAACAGGGTCAACTCAGGCTCAGGAACATTCCAATTGGAATCCCGCCTGATCATCACTTCCTGATCAGGACCAGCGGACCTTGCAGCAGTTGACTTGAAAAATATTTCCGGCCTTTTTGCTTCATATACTTTGGCGTAAAAATCTGCAGCCCCACTTTCCTTGGCCTCATCCATCCTTGCCTCTTTACTGCGCAAATACGTCACGCCGGCTGCCCATATTTCTTGGCTTCCTATCGGCGCTTCAATCTTTTCGCCATCGACTGTTGATTCTATCGGGGCATGGTTAGAAGCATAGCCCTCGAGAAAATTGTAAAGGTTCTCCTGATTGACCAGTACATTCCAGTCTTGATTTTCCAACCTGTAAAGGGCAGATGATGTTTGCAGAAGCACAGCCCCATCAACTTTGAATAATTTCATTGGGTATGATTATTTGATTGACTCAATACCAACCTGCAATGGTTGCATGATTTTTGTTTTTGCCAACTGAACATGCGAAAACCAACCCTGGGCATCTGTAAACACACCAGCCTTGTTCCATGCTGCACCAGTATAATATACAATGGGTTTTGCTTTTGGCGTTGATGTTTGCATCAGGAGTTGCGTTGCTGTTACTTTGATGCCCACTGCCGGCTCAAGCAAAAAAGATCCTACGCCGGTGATGCCATCGGCACCATGCAAGGGTTCCCAATAGGCCATGCTGCCATTCAACTCATCCAGCAACATGGCTCCTTGTTCTTTTCGTTTGATGATACCCACCACCAGTGGCAATGCAGCCATGGTGTCTCCAGCATACACCACTTCAACCTTATTGAAATGAGTGCCTGCATCAAGGGTGATGGTCTTTGTTGCGAGGAGCTTCATGCCTGCGGCATTCCACGCATTGTATTCCAATTGAAAGCTGGTGCGAAGCGGACCATTGTCCAATACCTTATACCTGGCATAGGTGCCGTCATAATAAATGGAATCCTTGATCATCGGAGCGATATTGCCTGCACCCAATGTAAAGCCAACATGGTAATAATCCATTCCATCACCCAGGTTTTCATGGTATTTGCCTCTCTTGTACCTTTCATTGATGACCATGCGATCAGTGCTTTTTACCCAAACATCCATACCATAGGCCATCTCCTTGGGTGTCTTCTCCAATTCCTTTCCATACATCCTGAAAGCAATCTTGTCATTCTCCCACGCGAAATCATCCTTGCGCTCTGGAACATAGCGGCCATAGGTTTTTACAGGAACAGGGGCGGATTTTCCCTTCTGCAACTGAAGGAACAATTTGCCATTCGCAGGCACATCAACCTGTACCAAAAGATTCAGCATTGCCTGGCCCCCTTTTTTCTCCAGCTGCCATGACAATTCTTTTTTTGTTGTCTTGTTGATAACCTTGAAATTGGCTGTATCAATGGATGGATAGGCGGCCTGAATGGATTTCCAGTCCACTGAAATCAGCTCGCCTGTCCTGGCCGTAGAGGATCTATTGTTAATGGTGATATTGACCTGGGCTTCTGTTGTATGGATGAACAACAGTTGAATCAGCAAGAAAAAGAAAATAGATTTGGGCATGACAAATTTGTTGATGAAAAAAGATGAAAGAGATGAACCCTTCATGGCTTCATGTGCAATTTAATGATTCAGTAAAGAATATGACTATTCCACCATGCAACCCATTCAACCGAGATCTTTCAGGATCAGATCAATTGTTGAAAGTTCCTCTGAAGTAAAACTGGTATTGTTGAGTGCATTGCAAGCATCCTGAACATGTGCCACCTTGCTGGCACCAATCAACACACTGGTCACCCGATCATCCCTCAAGAGCCAGGCTACTGCCATCTCTGCGAGTTTTTGTCCACGCTTCGTTGCAAGTTCGTTGAGCTGCCTGATGGCATTCAATTTCGCCGGAGTGATTTGGTCAGGCTTCAAAGAAGGGTTTCTGCTGGCGCGGGATTGATCCGGAATACCATTGAGGTATTTATCTGTCAACATCCCCTGGGCCAAGGGAGAGAATGCAATACAACCTACTTTGTTTTTTCCCAACACATCCAACAATCCTTCTTCAGGTGTTCTGACCAACATGGAATATTTGGGCTGATGGATAAGACAGGGAGTACCCAGTTGTTTCAATATGTCAAATGCCTTCTGCGCCTCATCTGGCGGATAATTGGAAATGCCTGCATACAATGCTTTTCCTTGTCTCACGATCAGGTCCAGTGCTGTCATGGTTTCTTCCAAAGGCGTATTGGGATCCGGACGGTGGTGATAGAAAATATCAACATAGTCCAACCGCATTCTTTTGAGGCTTTGGTGCAAACTGGCCACCAAATATTTCTTGCTTCCCCAATCGCCATAAGGCCCATCCCACATGGTGTATCCTGCCTTGGTGGAGATGATCATCTCATCGCGGTACTTGCCAAAATCACCCTGCATGATGTCACCAAAATTGGATTCAGCACTGCCCGGAGGCGGACCATAATTGTTGGCCAGGTCAAAATGGGTGATGCCTAGATCAAATGCAGTATGGAGGACCTGTTCAAAAGTTGAACGAAGATCGACATGTCCAAAATTTTGCCAGAGTCCCAATGAAATGGCAGGAAGCTGAAGGCCACTGTTTCCGCAACGGCGGTAGGTCATTTGCTGATACCTGGATGGATTTGCCTGATAATTCATGATATGTTTTACTTGAGATTAAAATTGAAGATTGACTGATTTACCGGCATACACACCTTGTGGAAGGTCGATGAGCAGGATGGTTTGTTGCAACTGGTTGTTGGGCAGACAAACAAGGCCTTCCTTTTTTACAGCATAGATGCCGGAAACAGTGATGGAGATCCGACCCAATTGTCTGGAGGGATCTGCAACACTGATGGTCTTGATGCGGCTGCCATCCATCTTAACCATGGCCATGCCCTGGCTGTCCATTTTCAAGGAAAAACCTGGTGTCACTTTCAATTCAGCCGCTTGGTAAAAAGCAGCCTGAACCATATTGAGTTTGCCATGCCAGACTGCCTGAACAGTATCCGTATTGGACAAGATTTTAATGGAACGGTTGTTTTGACTGGTTTCTATCAGCTTGTTCTGGTCTACATCAGGAACAACAATGTATTGATACCCTGCCTTTGTTGGACGCGGTCCATGGTCGAACCAGAGTTTAAACACCTGTTCATTCACTGGTTCCTTGCTGATGTTTTTTTGATCGGTGATGGAAGCCCAGGTGCCCGTTTCGTTTTGGTTGGATACATTGATTTTTGCGGGTTCGGGGAAAATATATCCAATCCTGTCATGGTGGATCCATTTTACTTTATCTGCTACCCTGTTCCCACTGGGAAGCACTGCCTTGTTGCCATCCTGCATCATGGTAACATCACCCTTCAGCAGCACCTGATTGATGGTTGTGGCCACAGACAATTTGCTTTCTGACCGGATATCGGTTCCCAGGCAAACATATTCCTCATCAAAAAAGAACCATGATTTCTTGGCCTCCACCATATCATGCGGACTCTTGAAATCAAATACCACAGCGCCATACAGGTCATCGGCTACGGCCCCTACAAATCTTGTCAATCCTTTCTTTTGAATATCCTCCGGCCTATGCAATGCAGGCTTTTGGAGTACCGTGGTGCCGGATATTTTTTGCCAATCATAGACAGGCCAGATGTTGTGGTATTCATTGCCTTTCAACACGAGATAATTTGTTCCATCAGCACGGTGGTGGGTGGGCTTACCCGGACCATTGTAGGGCATTTCCATGTTCGCATTCCTGGTGGAAAACATCCTTACTGTCGTATAAAAATTTGGTCGCTGGAAAACAAAATGCTCTGTCTGCCAGAAGAATTTCGCAAAAGACTTTGTCGGCTTTGCCGTTCCTTTTCTCAGACGGATCAACTCTTCCAGTTCCGCTTTGCGGTAATCAGTACCTACCAGCAAACGTTCAATTTCCAGTGTACCACGGGGTTGAAAATTGTGCTTGCTGGTGATGTCCCTGTTCTTTACACTGACATCCTCATAAACCCCATAAACCAATTGCTTGGTGATGCCATCGATATAATAATCCACCAGCTGGTTGATCTTTTCTTTTGAAAACTGGTACTTGGTTCCATTCACATATACCAGCCATTCGCCAAATGCATTTGCATATTTACCATACCCGTAAGAGGTAGTATTGTTTACCCTGTCAGGACGATGGTGAAAACTATAATCATGTTGTATCCCTCTCTCACCCGTTGAAAATTTAATCTCACCTTCAATAATTTTGATCACTTTTTCGAATTCAACATTGTTCTCCCTGAACAACATGTTTTTGGCCAGGATGCCTGCAATCACAATCCTGTCGCCACTCGGACGGGCACCTGATGCGCTCATGTTGGCCCTTCCTATGATGGGTTGAAGCTTTTCAACAAGGTCATTTGGAAGCTCATTTCCCATCACCAGCATCAGATTGATCAGGATCGTAGGAACCGTAATCTGGCTGTCATGCCAATTGTCTCCCACATAATCATTCTTCGCCCAAAAGCGCAGGCCCTTTTCAATGGTCTCCATCAATTTTTGTGAATGATAGTATTTGGAAGTTTTAGATTGATAAACACGGGCCAGGTAAAGCAAATCACTGATATGCCGCTGTTGCGGAAACCCTGCAATATTGCTCAGGTCTGCATAATCGATCCCCGGAAAGCTTCCATCCTCCCTCATTTTGGCAAGAATGGTTTCCACCTGATTGTCGGCAACAATATTGGTAAACAGTTCTGCAATCACCCTTTGCCTGATGACTGCAATATCATTGGTCTGTGCAATGGTAAGGCTGGTCATGAACATCAGGATGGCAAGAAACAGTGTTGATTTGTGCATGGAATCGTATTGAAGTTTGGTTTGGGAGAAGCCCTTGAAGATAGCAAAATTTAGACAAGCATTTGATATCGAAAAGATGAAAGACCAATCCCGGCAAATAAGGAATTTTGGTAGATTCATCAATTAATCGTAATATTACGATTAATATGGGCGCGAACAAAAATCATGCATTTGATACGGATGAAAATACAATGGCCAAGTATGCCAAAGCCATTGCACATCCTGCAAGAATTGCCATCCTGAACCTGCTGGTCAAATCCCAGGCCTGTGTTTGTGGTGATATTGTTGATGAAATTCCTCTTTCACAATCCACCGTTTCACAGCACCTGAAGGCATTGAAAGCAGCAGGGTTGATCAAGGGTGAAATTGAAGGCACATCGGTCTGCTATTGTATCGATACAGCAGAATGGGAAAAAGCGAAAAATATGCTGACCAAGCTCTTTGAACAATCGGCCATGCCATCAATAAAATGTTGCTGAATCCATCACTTCTAAAAATTATAAAATGAAAACCGAAGCAGAATTAAAAGAAATTGTCAGACAGAAATACAGCGAAATTGCCTTGCAGGACAAGGAGACCAACATGTCATCCTGTTGTGGTGCAGGGGGCTGCAGCACAGAAGTCTACAACATCATGTCTGATGATTACTCAACACTTGAGGGTTACAATGCCGATGCAGATTTGGGACTTGGATGCGGACTGCCAACCCAGTTTGCCAGAATCAAGGAAGGTGATCTCGTAGTTGATCTTGGCAGCGGGGCAGGAAATGATTGTTTTGTTGCCCGACATGAAACCGGTGCCACAGGAAAAGTGATCGGCATTGATTTCACCAGCGCGATGATTGAGAAAGCCAGAAAAAATGCTGAAGCCAGGGGCTTCAACAATGTTGAATTCAGGCAAGGCGATATTGAACAGATGCCCATCACATCGAATGTTGCCGATGTGGTCGTGAGCAATTGTGTGCTGAACCTGGTTCCTAACAAACATGCGGTGTTTCAGGAAATATACAGGGTATTGAAACCTGGTGGTCATTTCAGCATCTCTGATGTAGTGCTGGTGGGTGCTTTGCCCAATGCACTGAAAGAAACGGCTGAGATGTATGCGGGATGTGTATCCGGTGCGATTCAGAAACAAGTCTACCTCGAACTGATCCATGCGAATGGTTTTGAAAACATCATCATCCAAAAGGAAAAGCCCATCTATATTCCTGATGATATTCTCCTAAATCACCTGAGTGCAGCGGAAATTGAATCCTTTCGCGAAGGAGCAATCGGCATTTTCAGCATCACCGTCTTTGCACAAAAACCCATCGAAACCAAACAATGCACACCTGGAGGAGGTTGCTGCTAAACAAATGATATCGTTATGAAAAAAATACTCGTCTTGTGTACAGGCAACAGTTGCAGAAGTCAGCTGGCCCATGGATACCTTGAATCCCTTTCAGCAGGAAAAGCAGTAATCTATTCTGCTGGCGTTGAAACCCATGGGGTGAATCCCAGGGCCATTGCCATCATGAAAGAAGATGGCATTGACATTTCAAACAATACCTCCAACAATGTCCTGGAGTACAAAGACATTGACATGGACTTTGTGATCAC